>PMCF01000289.1 GCA_003154115.1 Anaerolineae bacterium | reverse complement strand
CCGACGCGCGGCATTGACGTGGGCAGCAAGTCCGAGATTTATCAGATCATGGACGGGTTGACCAAACAGGGCGTGGGGATCATCATGATCTCATCGGAACTGCCTGAGGTGCTGGGCATGAGCGATCGGATCATGGTGATGCGCCAGGGCCGGATCGTGAAGGAGCTGTCACGGGCCGAGGCCAGTGAAGAGACGATCATGAAGTACGCGGTGGGATCCGAGGGCGCTTTAGCGTAGCCGCAGCAAGGAGGCGGTAACATGGCAGTGATTACGATTTCCAATGAGCTGGGAAGCGGCGGCGTTGACATCGGCCAGCGCGTGGCGCAGAGTCTGGGCTATGTGTTCGTGGACAAGCGCACGTCCGATCGGGTTTTCCGGCAATACGGGCTGACCAAGTTCGATCAAGTGTACAGCACGGCGCCGAGCATCCTCGACCTGCTCAATTCCGATAACTTGCTCATCGTGTCGATGTTGAATGAGATTTTGGAGGCGCTCGCGCAACGCGGCAACATCGTGATTCTGGGCCGGGCTGGCTTTGCGGTTCTCGGCCAGTATGCAGATGTGCTGAGTGTGCACATCAACGCCACTCTTCCCGATCGGGTGCAGCGCGTGATGGTCCGCGAAGGTCTGACGGACGCCGCAGCCGTCGAGGAACAGGTGCGTGATGATGACAACATGCATCGCAAATTTGTGCAGCGCTTCTATAACCGGCAATGGGATGATCCCGCTGGCTTCGGGTTGATGCTGAACACCAGCGCTCTGGCCGCCGACACGGTGGTGAAACAGATCGTTGACGCAGCCAGAGCGCTGGAGCAACAACCGCTGAGCAAGGATGCGGTTACAACAGCGTCGATCGCAGTTGATCCGGTTTTGGCAGACGCCGTGGCCGAAGTGTTGGCGTACCCGACTCCGGCGGCCTAGCATGATCAAATATCGTCTGCTCCATCCCCAACTGCTCAGTGTTCTCGGACGCGCCGGACATGGCAATCGCATCCTGATTGCCGACGCGAATTATCGGTTTGTAACGGGCGCACCGCCGCAGGCCGAGAAAATCTATCTTAACTTTATGCCCGGCCAGCTGTCGGCGATCCAAGTGCTGACGGGGTTGCTGGATGCGGTGCCTGCCGAAGCGGCTTACGCGATGTTGATGGATGATGGACAGGAACCCTCAATTGCGTCCGATTTTCGCGCGCTGCTCCCGAAGAACATCAACCTCAATCTACTGGAGCGCTACAAGTTTTACGAGCAGGTCGAATCGCCGCAGACCATTCTGGTGATTGCGACCGGCGAGCAACGCCTGTTTGCCAATCTGCTGCTGGAAATAGGAGTAGTCACAGCTGAGAGCACGAGTGCTTGAACTGGATCGGCAAGACGATGAGCGCCACAGATGGTTGCTTGCTGGGCATCGATATCGGAACGTCAGGTCTCAAGTGTGTGCTGGTCGATAGTAACGGCCTGGTTCTGGGGAGCGCCTTTCGCGCTTACACGCCAGACACACCGCGTCCGGGCTGGGCTGAACAAGATCCAGAGGTCTGGGTTGAAGCAGCGCTATCCGCGGTGAGTGAGGTGGTCGATCGGGCAGGGGTAAGCCCCGCCTCGATCGCCGGTCTCGGCTTTTCCGGCCAGATGCACAGCACGGTCTGCCTCGATAAGCATGGTCGATGTCTTCGTCCGGCCATGCTCTGGTTCGATCAGCGCAGCGCGGCGCAAGTCGCGGCGCTGCGAGAGCAGATCGGCGCGGCGCAACTGGCCGAATGGATCGGCAACCCGATCATGCCGGGCTTCATGCTGGCGTCGCTCTTGTGGCTAAAAGAAAGTGAACCGGCCACGTGGGATCGACTGGCGCACGTCATGCTGCCCAAAGATTACGTGCGTTACCGGCTTACCGGCGAGCTGGGCACCGATTACAGCGACGCCTCTTCAACAGCCCTGTTGAATGTTCGACAACGTACCTGGTGTTCCGAGTTACTGCACGCTGCTGGAATTCCCGCAGGAATTTTGCCGCCGTTGCGGGAGTCCACCGCCCCGATCGGTCAGTTCACTCCCCGGATGGCTGAGGCGATGAATGTAAGCAGCGGCTTGCCAGTGGTATGCGGCGCGGGTGATCAGGAAGCTCAAGCGATCGGCAATGGCCTGATCCGCTCGGGTCTGGTGTCGTGCACCATCGGCACAGGCGGACAACTCTTCACCCCCATCGATCACTATCAATTTGATCCGCAACTGCGCTTGCACACTTTTTGCCATGCTGTTCCCGGGCAATGGCATTGGGAAGCCGCCACGCTGGCGGCTGGGTTGAGTCTGCGTTGGCTGCGTGACGAGGTACTGGGCGGCCGCTACACCTATCAGGAAATGGCCGAGGCCGCGGCGACGATCGAACCTGGCGCAGAAGGTTTGCTATATCTGCCCTATCTGGCTGGCGAGCGAACGCCTCATATGGATCCTGTGGCGAAAGGTGTCTTTTGCGGCTTGACATTGCGCCATACGTGGAAGCACCTGACGCGCGCGGTGATGGAAGGCGTGGTGCTCTCGCTGCGCGACGGATTGGAATTGATGCAATCGATGGGCTTGTCGATCGAAAGGATTATCGCTTCGGGTGGGGGCACGCAGCATCCGTTGTGGCTGCAACTGCAAGCCGACATACTGGGCGCAGAAGTGACCAGAACAGAGACGCCAGAAGCGGCAGCACTGGGTGCGGCGCTGCTGGCCGGCATTGGCGTCGGACTGTATTCGGATTTCCGCACGGCCTGTGAGGCCGCCGTGCGTTATCGCCATGAAGTCTACCAGCCACGCCCGGCGATCACTGCACGCTACCGCGCTCAGGCCGCAATTTACCGGGAACTGTATCGCGTCCTCACGCCGATTTTCGGCAGCTTGGCAGATTGAGAAGCCGAGGCCAGTACAAAAAGGAACATCACGATGAACGACCAGCCGCCGCACGTTCTCATGGTTGCCGCCGAATGTCGAGGGCTGGCCAAAGCGGGCGGCCTTGGCGATGTCGTGCGCGATCTGTCGAAGGCGCTAACAAGACTCGGCACACCCGTCAGCATCGTCATGCCGTGTTACGACCAGGTGGCGCACTCTTCCCGGCCGATTGTTAGCTTTCCCGTCCAATTTGGATCAAGAGACGACTGGCCGGTTAAGGTCTTTACACGCGAATTAGATGGTGTCACGATCTATTTGTTGCGCAGCCAGAAATTCTTTGGCGGGCGCTACGGTACCCTCTACGTTGATAGTGAACGCTTAGAGAGAGGGGCGTTCGAAGATGATGCCATGCGGTTTGCATTCTTCTCGGCAGCCACTCTGGAGTTCATCCGGCAGTATCCCGGGCTGCGTGACGTAAACGTGCTGCACTGTCACGACTGGCATACAGGCACGTTGTTGGTCTTGCTCAAGCACGATCGGCGCTATCGGCGACTGGCAAAGTCGCTTCGAACCTTGTTCACGATCCATAACCTCGATTACCAGGGCACACGACCCTTCGAACTCACCGGCGAACGCGAACTGCTCTCATTCTCTGATTGGTTTCCGGCGCTCTATCGCCGCCTGAAACGCATGGGGGCATTGACGGCGTTCAGCGATGCACATGCTCCCATTCCGTGCTTCAATCCGATGCGGGCTGCCATCAACCTGGCGGGCAGCGTGAATACGGTCAGTCCGCGCTACGCAACGGAGATCATCCAGCCCGATGACCCTGCCAGGAATTTCATCGGTGGACGAGGGTTGGAAGATGACCTGCGTCGCGCCAGCAAGATCTACGGCATTCTGAATGGCCTGGACTACGAATTGTATGACTCCTCCAAGCTGCTCCCGGCGTTTGATGTCGACTGGAAGGATTGGCCCCGCATCCGTCACCAGCACAAGATCAACCTGCTGGAACAACTCAGCGTGCACCTTCAGGACATTGCAGATCGATCGGGCAAGGATTTCAAAAACCGCGATAGCATCCTCAACAAGCTGGCTGCATTTCGGGCACGTGAGTGGTACACGAAACCGCTGGTTGTCGCTGTGACACGCGCTGTCCGCCAGAAAGTCAGTATTCTGCTTGAGCCTCTCGACAAATCCGGCACGGTTCTTCAGCATCTCCTTCAACGCGATATGTTCTTGATCGTTCTGGGGACGGGCGAGCTCGAGGAACAACTCGAAGAGATCAATCGCTCTCCCAATGGACTTTTCATTTGTGCGTTCGATGCTAACCTGGCCGATCGGTTATATGCGGGCGGAGATTTGTTTCTCATGCCATCGGACTTCGAGCCGTGCGGCATTTCGCAGATGATTGCCATGCGCTATGGCTGCCTGCCTGTGGTTCCCAATCTGGGTGGTCTCAGCGATACCGTTCAAACCGGGAAAACGGGCTTCGTGTATCGCGGCGTCAATCGGCAGGCGGCACGGCGGGGCTTGATCAGGACGCTGGATCAAGCACTCTGGTGCTATACCCACGACCGTGGCAAGTGGCTGGCAATGCAAGCGCGGGCCATGAGCGCCCGGTTCGAGTGGACAACGGCGGCAGAGAAATACCTTGAGCTATACTCTGGCTCCATGAGATAAATGCCGGCTGTCATCACAAAAGGCGACGCTCGATCGGTCGAAACTGTGATATGTGATCCGCAGGATGTGCCAGACCAGCCACGCCGCACGGTTCCGTTCTCTCTCCCCTAATCTCTTCTCACTAGCAGCCTGTCGGAGAGGAAATCTCAGCCCCTGTTTGTGGGTGTTTTGACGCCACAAGTGGGGAGTAAGTCGCTATTCTGACCTGAAATACCCGNNGTTCTCTCCGACAGGCTGCTAGGGGCAGGAAGACAGCGTAAGGGCCTACGGCCGTCGTAACGAGATCGCTGAAGGCTGCGACACCCGTCCCTTGTGCCGTGAGGTGCACCGTGTCTGTCAGGCCGGGAGTGGCGGTGAGTGGTATCACGACTGTGACGGTCAGCGGTTGGCTCGCTTGGGCTGCCAGCGTCATGCTAAGCGGATAGACTTGCGTCAGCCAGACATTGTTCGCAAGTGACAGGTGATAGGTGTCGGAAAGATTGTCTGTGTTAGTCAATGTCAACTGGTAGGTCACCGTTGATCCGATGCGGCCTATTTGAGCGGCGGCGACCGGCGTGAGCGCCACGCCTGCGACGGTGGTCGTTAACATGGCTGTATTCTTAAGTACGGCGTTGTCTTGCGCGCGTACCGTGATAGTTGCCGTATCGGTGGTTTGAGCGGACGCGTCGTCGGGAATGGCGACCGTGACGGTGAAGGGTTGGGCCGCCTGGGCCGCCACCGGGCCGATCGGGGTGGCCGCATTCGTCGGCCAGTTGTTGTGATCGATTGTCACATTGAACGTGTGCGTGACGGAATCCGTGTTAGATACATTCAACGCGTAAGTCACCAGCGCGCCTGGATTGCCAGATTGCACGGTATGCGTCGTCGTGATGATGGGCAAATTGATCGTGTACGGCAGGGAGAGGCACTGGCCCAGCTGCACGTCGTCCACTTCCCACCAATATTCATAGACGGCATTATAGTAGTGGAAACGGATCATCACGTTGGATTGGCCGGCGGCCAGCGCGGTGAGATTGAGCGCTTCGGTGTGCGGACCACGATAGTCGACGCCCGTCTGGTGCCAGACATTCGTCCAAGACCCACTCGTGCCGTTGCGGCTCACATCGACATCGGCCACTTCCGTGCTGTAGCGATAAAAGTCGGTCTTAAAGGTGAGCGTGACGGCGCTCAAGGCGGAGAAATCCAGCACGGGTGTACGCAGTTCCGTATTCATACTGACACCTGAGCCGGCATAGTCGCTGTCGGCAATGGCAAAATTGCCCGTGCCGCCCGTGAGGTTAGAGCGCGGCTTGGGATTATCAAAACGCCAGCCGGTGCTTCCAACGTTGTTGACGATCGTCCAGCTAATCGGCATCGTGGACGTTTCAAACGCCTGCTTGACTCCTACCCAGGAATAACCGGAAGCCGTGCAACTATTGAGATCAGCGCTCAACATGAAACTTTCCGTCCGATCAGCCGTGAGCGGCCCCACCGATCGGCTGGCCGGTATATAGCCTGGTCCGCTGGCGCTAACCTGGAAGGTGTAGGTGATGCCGGCGGTCAACGTCACGCTGTAAAACCCGGTGGTCGGATTGGTGCTGATCGAACTGCCGGGATAGCCGCCGATGTTGATGTTGGCGGCCAAGGGGCGATTGGTCACTTGATCGCGCACCGTGCCTGAGACAACCTGTAGCGCGGCCAGGGACAGCACCACGTTTTGTGTCGTCGTCAGGCTCAGACTGACCGTGACATTGTCGATCGTCGTGGGCAGATAGCCATACTTCGCCGCATTCAAACTGTACGTCCCGGCGACTACGCCGAGTTGATATGATCCATCGGCCTGGCTGAGCGTTTCAAACGTCAATGTCGGGCTGAGGGATGCGCGGATCACGGCACCCTCGATGGGCAAGCCGCTGCCCTGTGTTTGTACAAGTCCGGCGATGGCACTATCGGGCGTAACGCTGACCCAGATGAAAACGGCGGTCGGCACGCCCCAGTTGCCGCTGGCATCTTGCGCTTCGATAAACACGCTATGCCGGCCGGGCGCGAGACCCGCGGTGTTGAGCTGGGCCGTGATCGCTTCGATCGAGGAATTGAAGGCGCCGTCGGCAGCGGAGAGCGGATATGAGATCACGCCAGTCACCCACGAGGGTACATCGATAGTGTAACGGGCGGCGGCGATGTTTTGCGTCGGCTCGCCCGAGCCCGCTTTGTAACGCGTGTCATTGGCGCTGGCATTGAGTGTGACGAGTGTGCCTGCGACCATGGTGGTCGGCGTGGCAGTCACGCTTAACACGTCTGGCCCAGCTGGTGTCTGGTACGGCCGGCGGGCGGCTTTGGCGGCGTACACCAGCGCCGGCAGGTTGCCTGGCACGATCGTGCTTTCGAAAGTCGAGCACGCTTCAAAGAAATCAGTTCCCATCTCAATCGTGTAAGCGGGAACGCCCAGCGTACCGTATGCGAAGTCGTCGGTGGTACCATCGGTGGGATACAGGCCGATCGATTGCTCCGGCGTATAGTTGTTGAAGTAAGCGAACTTGCGGCCCAGTGTTTGCAGCGCCGTACCGTTCGGTGCGGCGCTATTCGTGAAGCCCCACGGCCACAGGACGAGTTCGCTATAGCTGTGCAGGTCCAGGAAAATTCCGCTGGTGGTGATCGGCGCCGGGGTGGTTAAATCGTCAGGGCGCAGATCGGGATATTGACTTTGCATGTAAGCAATCACGGCCTGCGTCTCTGGTTCAGAAGCGGCTGACGGGCCATGATAAGTCTCATCGCATTCGAGACCGCTGAAGCCGCTGTCGCCCCAGTGGAAAGGATAGTTGCGATTGAGGTCGGCGCCACGCGAGTTGGTATCGGCGCAGTAATTGTTGTTGGTGTTCTTGCGCCATAACAGGCCGGTTTCGGCGTATTTGCGGCCGTCGGGATTGGCTTGCAACAGCAGGTGGATTTCGTTGTAGTCCAGCAGCCAGGTCACATCGGGATCGACGCCATAGTGGTTGATTAGATATTCGGCATATCTCATATTTAATTCGGCCGGCGTATATTCGCGGGCATGCACCGACGACATCACGAAGAACTTGGGTTTGGGGCCGGGCATGTTTTGATTCGTCAACTTCAAGACAAGCATGTCGTAGCCGGCCAGCCCGCCGGAAGCTGTCTTTTCCCAGCTGTCACCCACATCGATCCACTGCGCCAGGGTGGGGTAATTGGTGGCGATGCTTTGCGCGGTGGCGAACGTTTCTTCCACGGTGCGATAGCATGGATAGCCAGGAATGCCGTTCGTCTGGCCGGGCAGCAACACTTGCGGTCGATTGAGTGTCGCCGTTTGCGTGGTATCAATCTCGACCCGATGGCCGCTCGTCAACAGGGAAAAATATTGAGTGGGCGTCACACCAGCTTCGAGATAACCCTCCTTGGAATGCACGGCCCACACATCCAGCCGGGCGCTCAACACGGCGAGCTCGGCGCGATCGGCGTAATAGATGCGCACCACTAAAACCCGATCGGTCGGTGCGCCTGATCGCGGGATCGCCGCTGGGGCAGTGGCCTGCACGGCAACGATCGGGAGTCCGGCTAGTACAACGACGAGGACAAACACACAGAGGAATCGACGCAACATAGTCATATGCCTTTCAAAAAAACGAGGTGGGTCAGGGCCCGCCTCGTTAAGATGTCTAACAGCGTCCCTCTAAGTTTCAGTTCGCATCACTTGATAATTTGGCGCTTCTTTGGTGATCACTACATCGTGCGGGTGGCTTTCGATGAACCCGGCGTTGGTGATGCGCATCAACCGGGTACAGGTGCGCAAATCTTCCAAATTCGCGGCGCCGGCATAGCCCATACCCGATCGCAATCCGCCGACCAATTGATAGACGTAGTCATGCAAGACACCACGATACGGCACGCGCCCCTCAATACCTTCCGGCACGAGTTTACCACTACCTTGCCCACTCGCATAGCGATCTTTGCCATAACCTTGCATGGCACCCAGACTGCCCATACCGCGATAGTCTTTGAAGCGGCGGCCTTCGAACAACACCACTTCGCCAGGGGATTCATCGAGTCCGGCCAGCAGGCTGCCCAACATCACCGTATCGGCCCCGGCCACAATCGCTTTGACGATATCGCCGCTGTACTTGATGCCACCGTCGGCAATGGCGGGAATCTCGCGTTGTCGTGTCACGCGGGTGCATTCGAAGATGGCCGTCATCTGCGGCATGCCCGCGCCCGAGATCACCCGCGTGGTGCAGATCGATCCGGCGCCCACGCCGATCTTGATCGCATCCGCTCCGGCGTCGATCAGGGCCGCAGCGCCTTCGGCGGTGACGATATTGCCCGCCACAATCGGGAGATCAGGCCACCCCGATCGAATGCGCTGAATCGCCGTAACCACTCCTTGCGAATGGCCGTGGGCCGTGTCGATGGTCACCACATCGACGCTTTCTTGCACCAGTAGAGATACGCGTTCTTCCAAATCTTGGCCTACGCCCACCGCTGCGCCGACGAGCAATCGTCCGCCGGAGTCCGTGGCGGCCTGGGGATAATCACGCTTCTTCTGAATGTCCTTAACGGTGATCAATCCTTTGAGGTGACCGTCGGCATCGACGAGGGGCAACTTCTCGATGCGATGCTCGTGCAGGATGCGCATGGCCTGTTCGAACGTGGTGCCGACCGGCGCAGTGATCAATCGTTGATGGGTCATGAACTCGCTGACGGGCCGCTTGAGATCGGCAGGTTCGACAAAGCGCGTATCGCGGTTGGTGAGAATGCCGACGAGTTTGTGATCGGTATCGGCGATGGGCACACCGCTAATGTGGAACTTCGCCATCAAATCTTCTGCCTCTTGCAAGGTGGCGGTGGGCGGCAGCGTCAGCGGATCGACGATCATGCCTGACTCCGAGCGTTTCACCTTCTCGACCTCGGCGGCTTGCTGCGCGGGCGGCAGGTTGCGATGGATGATGCCGATGCCGCCTTCACGCGCCAAGGCAATCGCGAGGCGAGATTCGGTCACTGTATCCATTGCCGCCGAGATAAGGGGGACGTTGAGCCAGAGATCGCGTGCCAGTCGCGCTTTAACGTCGGTTTGATCCGGCAGCACGTCGGTGTAACCGGGGACGATCAACAGATCGTCGAAAGTGAGGGCTTCGAATTTGTCGAAGAGTTCTTCGTTCATGGATTCTCCTTGCGTAAAACGTGAAGCGTAAAGCGTAAGGGTATCATTACGTTTTAGTGGCGGAAGTGTCGCACGCCCGTCGTCACCATCGCAATGTTATTCGCATCGGCAATGGCGATCGAATCCGCATCGCGCATCGATCCACCGGGATGGGCAATGGCCGTAATGCCCGCTTTGGCTGCCACTTCGACCGAATCGGGAAACGGGAAGAACGCGTCAGAGGCCATGACCGCGCCTTTCGATTTCTCGCCCGCGCGCTCGGCGGCAATACGGACACAATCCACCCGATTGGGCTGCCCACCCCCGATGCCGACCGTCGCTTCACCCTGCGCGAAAACGATCGAATTCGATTTGACGTGTTGGCAAGCTTTCCACGCGAATTTCAAAGCCGCCCATTCGGCCTCGGTGGGCTGACGCTTCGAGACCACTTTCCATTCGGCGTCGGCCGGATCGCCGCGATCGATGTCTTGTCGTAACAAGCCGCGATTGATCGAACGAAGTTCATAGGCGGGCTCGAGCTTGAGATCGGGCATCTCCACGAGGCGACAGTTCTTGCGCTTGGCAAGAATCGCTTTCGCATCTTCGGTGAAACCCGGTGCGGCGATGCACTCCACGAAGAGATCGCCTAAGGCAGCGGCGGTGTCACCATCGAACGGTTGATTGCTGGCGATGACGCCACCGTAGGCCGAGATCGGATCGGACGCGAGGGCGGCCTTAAAGGCGTCCACCAGCCGATCGGCGGTAGCCAGGCCGCAGGGTGACAAGTGCTTCACGATCACGATCGACGATCGATCGAAACTCACCGCACCCTTCCACGCCGCATCGAGATCGAGCAAGTTGTTATAAGACAGTTCTTTGCCCTGCAAGACTTTGCCGCCTAACGGCCCGCCGCTGGGATCGTAAGAATACAGCGTGGCCGATTGGTGCGGATTCTCGCCGTAGCGCAGCGTCTGCACAGGATAAGCGGTGAGGTGCAGCGCCTTGCCGCCGTTGAGATAACTGAAAATCGCGGTGTCGTAATGCGCAGTCGAGGCGAAGCCTTTGATGGCTAGCTGCTTGCGCGTGGATTCGCTGACACCACCGGCGTGGAGTTGGTTCAACACGGCCGAGTAGTCAGCGGGATCGCACACGAGGGTGACGCGCTGATGATTCTTGGCCGCGGCGCGAATCAACGTGACACCGCCGATGTCGATGTTCTCGATCACTTCGTCNNCGGGTTTGGCGATGGTCGCTTCAAAGGGATAGAGATTCACGGCGACGAGATCGATGTAGTCCCAGCCGAGTTTGAGCAGTTCGGCGTGATCGGCTTCGGTCGAGCGGGCCAGCAGGCCGCCGTGAATGGCGGGATGCAGCGTCTTCACGCGACCTCCGAGTATTTCAGGCGAGCCGGTGTAATCGGCGACATCGGTGGCCGGGATGGCATTGTCGCGCAATGTTTTGGCCGTGCCGCCCGATGCGATGAGCGTCCAGCCCAACTCGTGCAGGCCGCGGGCGAAATCGACCAGGCCGGTTTTGTCGTGAACAGATAGGATAGCGCGTGGCATGTGTGGCTCCTTGAAAAGTGATGAGTGACGAGTGAAACGTAATCCGTAAAACGTAAAGCGTAAAACGTAAGGCGTGATTTCAGACGGGATGCGCTTGCAGCCAATTCATCATGATCTGAACACAAGCGTCCGCTTCTTCGATCTGTGGACAATGCCCGGTGTGGCCAAACAGGCGCAGATTAGCGCGGGGCAAATTGTGCGCCACCCATTGCGCCTGTTGGCGCGGCACGATCGGATCGCGATCGCCCGCGAGTGCCAACACGGGAACGGGGAGACCTTTGATCAGCGGACGGATATCGCACACTTCCAGCATTCTAAGCAGGGCTGCTAGACTCATCAGGCGTTGATGCTGATACCACGGATGCGAATCGCGGCACATCTCCCATGCTAATGGATTGCGCCAATGTGCGCGTGTATCTTGCACGTAATAAGTCAATCCGTACATCATCGTCCATGGCGCCAGTTGCGTGTAGCGCCACAGCGCCCAGAAGACCGGATACAGCCGGTGGCGCAGCAGAAAGTGCGCAAAGCCCAACAGGCCCGTCAATGGCCCCCAGACGACGCCATCGATGCTGATGACGTGTTTGACCTGATCGGGTAAACGACTGGCGACACCCAACGCCACGAGCCCGCCTGTGGAATGACCGATCAAGGTGATCGATCCGGTGGGACAAATCTGGCGCACAGCGTTCGTTTCCAGATCGAGCAGCAGGTCTTGCGTCAGCGTCGTGTAATCAGGCGGGGTTTGTGCCGGATAGTGTCCGGGCAGATCGAGTGTGACGCAGCGGCCCAGCTGGCAGAGCTGCGGCAGCAGCCACGACCACGATCGACGTGAAGCTGAGTAACCGTTGAGGAGGACAAAGGTGTGTTGTCCCGGGCTGTGTTCTTCCCACGTCAGAGTGTGTCCAGCCTGTTCAAAGGTGTTCATCGTTCGCCCTTCTGCAACAAGGTTTTCAGCGTCGCCGCCAACACACGATGTTCGATCGCGTGTACGCGTGCTTCCAGTGATTCCAGCGTATCGTCAGCCTTGATCGGCACAATCTCCTGCGCGAGCACCGGCCCGTCGTCGACACCTTCGTCGGGCACCAGATGCACCATCACGCCGGTGTGCGTCATCTCTCCGGCCTGATAAGCTTCATACGCTCGCTCGATCGCATGGATGCCCGGAAAAGTGCCGGGCAGGGCGGGATGCAAATTCACGACGTGCTGCGGAAACCGATCGAGAAACGCCGCCGACAGCACCCGCATCCAGCCGGCCAGCACGACCCAGTCGGGTTGATAGGACGCCACGAGATCGGCCAGTTCGGCATCATATTCGCGGCGCTCTTGCGCTTTAAGTTTCGGTTTCACGATGGCGGGAACGTTGACACGTCGCGCGCGTTCGAGGCCGAAGGCGTCTCGCTTATTCGAGATCACCGCAACCACTTGCGCGTTGAGTTCGCCGGACGCGCACGCCTCGAGAATGGCTTGCAGGTTGGAGCCGTTGCCGGAAATCAAAACAACGATGGTTGCGGGTTGTTGGTTATTGGTTGTTGGTTGATTCACGACAAGACGACTTTCTTTTCACCAGAAATGAGCCGACCAACGATATAGGTTTCTTCAGGAATGGCAGCTTGCATGGCTGAGGCATCTTCCGGTGCAACGATGGCGATCATACCAATGCCCATGTTGAAGACGCGGTACATCTCGTCCGCATCGATATCCCCCCAGTGTTGAATCAATTGAAAGATCGGCAGTACAGGCCAACTGCCGAGGTCGATCTGCGCGTCGAGCTGATCGGGCAGGATGCGCGGAATGTTTTCGATAAAGCCGCCGCCCGTGAGGTGAGCCAAGGCTTTGATTTTTGATTTTTGATTTTTGATTTCAGATTCAAGTACGGGAAGGTAGGAGCGATGTGGAATGAGCAACACATCGGCGAGGGTCGCACCAAGTTCGTCAAAGTAGGTGTCCAGCGGCGCCGTCTGAAAAATCTTTCGGATCAACGAATAGCCGTTGGTGTGCGGGCCGGATGAACGCAGACCGATCAGAATATCGCCTGCACGCAATTCAGCAGTGCGCGGCAGGATCTGAGCTCGATCGACCAGGCCGACGATGGTGCCGGCCACGTCGAATTCGCCGGGCTGATAGACGCCGGGCATCTCGGCCGTTTCGCCGCCGAGGAGTGCGCAACCCGCTTCACGACACGCCGCCGCCATGCCGGTGACCACCGCTGCGACCATCTCCGGATCGAGTTTGGAACTGGCGATGTAATCGAGAAAGAAGAGCGGTCGCGCGCCCTGCACCAGAATGTCGTCGATGCAGTGATTGACGATGTCGTGGCCGATCGCTTCGTAGCGACCAACCTGCGCGGCGAGTTTGACCTTCGTGCCCACGCCATCAGTCGACGCGACGAGCACCGGATCGTTCAGCGCTTTCAACATCGCTGCCTCGAACAATCCGCCGAAAGAACCGATGCCCGCCAGCACTTCCGGCCCATACGTGGATTTGACGGCAGCGCGCATCAAGGCGACCGCGCGGTTGCCTGCATCGATGTCGACGCCGCTGGCGGCGTAAGCGGAGGGGGGACTTTCAACGGATGCCTGCGGCGAAGCGGATGAACGGATAGGAACGGATGGATGATCTTCAACGGATGCCTGCGGCGAAACGGATAAGCGGATGGGAGCGGATGGTTTTTCTTCAACGGATGGCGAAACGGATGAATGGATGGCTGCGCGGCCGACTTCGATGCGCGTGGGTTTGATGACGGCAAAACGGATTGTGTCCGGGTCGACGGATTCGCTGGGTGGCAAGGAATGACCCTCGGGCGTCCAGATGCTGCGATAGATATACTTGTGCCAATCTTTGACACGCTGCGGCGGCAGGACGCGCCGCTTGTCGAGGTCGCGTGAACGCCCGAAGTTGTAGATCAAACCGACCGGGCTGCCGGTCGCCGTCATATAGGCGATGGTCTGTTGAATCTCGTCGTTGGTGATGAGATGACTGAACGCTTTGCATTCGACGACCAGCGCTTGTTCGACCCACAGATCGAGGTACATGTAGCCCACAAGCATATCCGCAATATAGACTTCCACCCGTTGTTCGATGTCAACGTGCAGGCCAGCTTCGATCAGTAGATCTGCCAGACGCCATTGATAGATTCGCTCACGATGACCGGGCTTCAACTCGTTGAGGGTCTTGAATGCTGCACCGTTGACTGTGTAGGTCAAATCATCGAGCACTGTTTTGACGAGCGTCATAACGCCTCCGCAAGTATCCGCTTATCCGTTTGTCCATCCGCTGAAGGCTTTTCTCCGTTGACATCCGCTAATCCGATCGCTATCCGTTGAGAGCCTTATATCCGATATCCTCCCGATACTGCATCCCCGCAAACTCGATCTTCCCCACCGCTTGATACGCGTGCCTGATCGCTTCACGGAAATTTTCGCCGAAGCCTGTCACGCCGAGGACGCGTCCACCGGCGGTCACCACTCGGCCTTCATTCAATTTCGTCCCCGCGTGAAAGACGACGGCCTCTTCCAACGTTGCATCCAATCCGTGAATCTCGCGGCCATTGGGATATTTGCCGGGATAGCCTTCGGAAGCGATCACGACGCAGGCCGCCGCGCCCTTCTTCCATTGAATATCGATCTGGTTCAAGCTGCCGGTGGCGCACGCTTCCGTGATGTCGAGCAAGTCCGTATCCAGCAACGGCAGAATTGCCTGCGTCTCCGGATCGCCGAAGCGGCAGTTATATTCCAGCACGCGCGGCCCGTCGGCGGTGAGCATGAGTCCGGCATACAACACACCGACGAACGGCTTGCCTTCTTCGCGGAGTCCATCGATCGTGGGTTGCAGAATCGATCGGGTGTAGTCCTCCACCAGCGCAGGCGGCAGAATCGGAGCAGGGGCATACGCGCCCATCCCGCCGGTGTTGGGGCCGCGATCTCCATCCAGCAGGCGCTTGTGATCTTGCGCAGGCGGCATCGGCCTGATGGTGACGCCGTCGGTGAAGGCTAGCAGCGAGACTTCTTCGCCGCTCAAGCGTTCCTCGATGATCACTTCATCGCCCGCTGCGCCGAACTCCTTGCTCAACATGATCGATCGCAAAGCCGCTTCGGCGTCGTCCGCGCAGTCGGGCAGAATCACGCCTTTGCCCGCGGCGAGGCCGGACGCCTTGATCACGATCGGATAATCGACGCCGAGCAGGTGCTTCAAGGCCGCGCGATATTCCGTGAACGTGGCAAAGCGCGCGGTCGGAATGTGGTGCCGCTGCATGAACGCTTTGCTAAAGGCCTTCGACGCCTCGATTTGCGCGGCGGCCGGTGAGGGGCCAAAGACCAAGCGGCCGGCGGCGCGCAGCGCATCGGCCACCCCGATCGCGAGTGGCGCTTCCGGGCCGATGATCACCAGATCGATGTGTTGATCATTCGCAAACGTCACCAGCGCCGGAATGTCTTCGGCCTTGATCGAAACATTGTAAGCAGCTGTTCCCGCATTGCCCGGCGCGACGAACAACTGCGCTCGCCGCGGCGACTGCGTGATCTTCCATGCCAGAGCGTGTTCCCGTCCCCCCGAACCGACGATCAAGACCTTCATAACCCTACCTTGTCCATTGAAAATTGATCATTGAGCATTTACGCAATGGCTTTCTCAAACCCGGTCTTCGTGCCTTGCGCATCCACATCAATGGGATACACGCCCGTAAAGCACGCATTGCAGTAGCCGCTCGGCCGCCCGATGGCGCGCATCATCCCGTCGAGCGAGAGGAAGTGCAGCGTGTCCGCGTCGATGTGGTCGCGGATTTCTTCCAGCGTCAACCGGTGCGCGATGAGTTCTTCGTAGGTGCCCATATCCACACCCATGAAGCAGGGATGAGCAATCGGCGGGCAGGTGATGCGCAGATGGATTTCACGCGCCCCGGCATCGCGCAGCAAACGCACCAGCGGCCCCGAGGTCGTGCCGCGCACGATCGAGTCGTCCAGCACGACGACGCGCTTGTTGCGCAGATTTTCTTCAATGGCCAGAAACTTCATGGCGACGCCTTGTTGACGCAATGAATCGGTCGGTTGGATGAACGTCCGCCCGATGTAGCGGTTCTTGATGAAGCCGTCGTTGTACGGAATGCCCGAAGTGCGCGCGTAACCAATCGCCGCCGGGATCGAACTGTCGGGCACAGGAATGACAACCTCGGCGTCGACCGGCGCTTCGCGTGCTAACTCTTCGCCCAAACGCTGTCGCACTTCATGCACCAATAGGCCGTCCCAGAAACTATCGGGGCGCGAGAAGTAAATGTGTTCAAACGTGCAGCGGGCCAGCTGTGGCGCAGGTGGAATGGCTTGCCGCACGCGCAGCGCCGTGTTGCTCAAAGTGATGATCTCGCCGGGTTTCACTTCGCGGATCGAGTTGCAACCCAGCGTGCGCAGTGCGCCCGATTCCGAGGCCGCCGCGTGTCCACCGCTCGGCAAGCGTCCGACGCTTAAGGGCCGAAAGCCCCACGGATCGCGCACGGCATACACTTGATCGCGCGTGAGGATGACCAGCGAATACGCGCCGCGCCACTTGGGCATGCAGTTGCGAATCCGATCGTCCCACGTGTCCCCTTCGGCCCCGGCCAGCATCATCGTGATCACTTCGCTGTCCGAAGACGAATACAGGCCGACGCCACGCTTAAGCACTTCTTGTCGCAATTCTGCCGCGTTGACGAGATTGCCATTATGCGCGGCGGCGATCGGCCCGAATTGCGTTTCGATCAAGAACGGCTGGGCGTTGCGCTTGCTCGAGGATCCGGTGGTGGAGTAGCGCGTGTGCCCGATCGCGTAGTGGCCCGTCAACGGCGCGAGGTTGCCTTCATTGAAGACCTGCGCGACCAGCCCCACATCTTTGTGAATGCGGATCGCAGTCCCATCGGCCACAGCGATGCCCGCCGCTTCTTGCCCGCGATGCTGCAAGGCGTACAGGCCGAAGAACGCCATGCGCGAGACAGCTTCATTCGGCGCGAAAATCCCGAGGATGCCGCATTCTTCGCTGGGAACGTCTTTGTCTTCCATATCTTTTCCTGTTGCGCCAATCATTGTCAGAAAGTAATGAGTAACGAGTAATGCGTAATTTACTCGTTACTCATTACTCGTTAAGCATACTTTGATCGTCGTCCACAATCTTCTCCGCCTGCTTCTGCTGAAACTCGATCACGTTCGCTTTCACTGCCGGATCGCATTGCCCCAATATCTTCGCAGCGAGGAGCGCGGCGTTGGCGGGTTCCAGCACCACGGCGGGCGCAATGCCCGATGGCATGCGCAGCGATGAGTACACATCCGCGCCGCCGAAGGCGTCGCTGGCGGGTGGGCAGGCGATGACGGGTGCACTCACCGATCCATCAGTGAACCCTGATAGCGCGTTGCTGCGGCCGGCGACGGTGATGTACACCTTGGGGCGCGGATCGGCTTCGTAGGTGCGCAAAATGTTCAACGCGTGCTCGGGCGTTTTGTGTGCTGAGCCGATGCGCATCATCACATCAAGTCCAAAACCGCGCGCGGCCTCCGCGATCTTCGCGCAATGTGCTTCGTCGGCTTTGCTGCCCATCAGGATGACGATTAGTGAATTGGTCATAATCCGCGCTCCCGACTGAATACCATCACTGGCTACTTAATTTGTGGATTCTCAAATTTCTGAACTGAGAATGTGTGGCAAGAGTATGCAAATAGACTAACCCCCGTTCTTGAAGCAGATTATCTTTCAAGTCAATATGCAAGACGCCATTTACCCAGATTTTGATGTCAGCCCCGTTAATTTCTATCTTGAGATTTGTCCACTCATCTTGAGTGTTAGAAACGATTCGTATGCCTTCCCCAGCAAGAATTTTGCCACGATAGAGCTCGACGCTTCCACTTCTTCTAAGATAAACCAAATAACCGAACCGAATATCATCAAGGAAACCTCTCACTCTAATCCCTGCCCAATTTGACTGATCGTTGCCATCATCAAGAATGCGAACGTCACATTCTACACGTAAGTTATCTATCTCTGCGATTGGTGGACTATAAAATGTTGTAGTGCCGGGACGCCCAATGTCCAGCACTCCATTGTCAACTTTTATTGAGGGCCCTTGAGTTGCATTCTGCGAAGAATTGTAGTTACTTGTGACAAGCCGCCACTTACTGAGCGCAATGACTGATTGAAGATAGTCCGTTAATTGCAGTTCATATACTAACTCTTCAGGTAGCTTAGTCGGTGAGCCTAGATTTGGCGCTTTGCCCTGTGCTATCGCCTCCAGAAGTTCTTTTGCGGCAGAATCTGTGACTATGAATGCAGGACCATTAAAGTTGTATGTTGGCGAGACGACTTTGTCGCGTCCTACAGCATCTTGACCAATTGACAGATTGTTTCCTACACTCGCGTTAATACCACCTGAGGTAGTTGATGTACTTGGGGCGTCATTCATTGTGGCCTCCATACAGTCAACTCGTTCAATAGCAAGCGATGCAATCTGAATCGTTTAACATTCGGCCCGCAGATCATTGCAGTGCCTTTGGTATGTTGCGCGTTGCGAGTAGCCCCACTTTGCTCAAGTTCTCGATCAGCCGTGGCTCGATCGGGTATGCGCCGGGTTCGAAGGCTTGGCCCGTCAACATCTCGTAGATGCGGATGTAGCGCTCACTCGCCGCGATCCACAACTCATCCGGCACCGCCGGAATCGGTCCATCGCCGCGATAGCCTTGCTCGGCGTAGGCCAACCGCACAAATTCTTTGTCGAAGTTCTCCGGCTCCGCGCCCTGCGTAAAGCGCTTAGCATACGAATCCGCTTTCCAGAAACGCGACGAATCCGGCGTGTGGACTTCGTCGATGAGCAGCACGCGTCCATCGGGCGCGCGGCCAAATTCGTATTTCGTATCGACCAGGATCAGCTCGTTCTGCTCGGCGATATGCTGCCCGCGTTTGAAGATCGCCAGCGCGGCGGCCTGCACTTCGTCCCACGTG
Organism: Anaerolineae bacterium; assembly: GCA_003154115.1. GTDB lineage: Bacteria > Chloroflexota > Anaerolineae > Fen-1058 > Fen-1058 > Fen-1058. The sequence goes on along the minus strand of PMCF01000289.1, from coordinate 5,504 downwards.
GCCCGATCGAGAAAGCCGCGCTCGACGACTTCCGCGCAGGTCAGTCGTTCATCGTGGCCGGTGGGGCCGCCCTTGGTCGTCGGCGTGATGATCGACTCGGTCAGCCGATCGTTCTTCCGCAGGCCCTCGGGAAAATGATAGCCGTAGATGTCGCGCTCGCCGATCGAGTAGCGATACCACAATGCCGTGCTCGTCACGCCCGTGATGTAACCGCGCACGATCACTTCCACCGTGAACGGCTCCACCACCTGCGCCACCAGCGCGTTGGGATCAGGCACTGCGATCTTGTGATTGGCGATCACGTCGGCGGTTTGATCGAACCACCACGCCGCCAGTTGATTCAACACCTGACCCTTGAAGGGGACGCGCGCCAGAATCCGATCGAACGCCGACAACCGATCGGTGGTCACCAGTAAGCGGCGATCGTGATCCAGATCGTACCAGTCGCGCACTTTGCCGGACTGTTTGCCGGGCAGCAGCAAATTCGTTTCGCCCAATGCCAGTGGCACTCGTTCACGGATGAAATCGGAAGTGAGCATGCGTTATCCTTTGCCTACATCTCTCGCGCATACTTGACGCCGTTTTCAAACAACTTTAAGCCGCTGTGTCCGTCTTCGCCGCGCGTCCAGCGCGGATGCTGATATGCAAAAATGTGATCCTCGGGATGCGGCATCAGCCCCAGCACGTTGCCGCGTGGATTGCACACGCCTGCGATGTCGCTGATCGAGCCGTTGGGATTGATCGGGTAAGCGCCGTTGGCCGCCGTGCCATCGTGCTGCGCGTAGGTTAGCGCAACTTGATCGTGTGCCAACAGTGTTGCCAGATCATCGGGATTGCTCAACATGAAACGCCCTTCGCCATGCGCGATGGGACACTCGATCAGATCGGTCAGTCCGCGCGTCCACAGGCATGTCTGCGACTGCGGTTTCAGCGTGACCCAGCGGCACTCGAAATGGCCGTCGGCGTTGAACGTCAACGTGGATTTCTGATGGTGGATTTCTGATTTCTGATCGGGCAACAACCCGGATTTCACCAGGGCTTGAAATCCATTACAAATGCCAATCACGGGCTTGCCGCTTTCGACAAAGTGTCGCACTTCTGCCATGAAATAGGTGTTGAGATCGAGCGCAAGGAGTTTGCCCGCGCCCAACGCGTCGGCGTAAGAGAAGCCGCCGGGCACAACCAGCAGCTGGTAATCACTCCACTGTTTCTCGCCCGCGCGCAGTTGATTGAGATGCACGATGTCTGCATTAGCGCCCGCCAATTCAAAAGCCTGCGCGGCGTCGTGATCGCGATTGGTGCCATCGGCGTGAAGAATCAATACTCTTGGTTTTCGCATGTCAACACTTTGCTCATGTAGTATAGGTCGATAAATTTGCCGTCGATGCACAGCGCGTACTGGGCCGTGCCCTCGATTTCGAAGCCTCGCTTGCGGTACAGCGCCAGGGCCGGGAAATTGTGGGTCATCACCGACAACTCCAGTCGTTGCAAGCGTTGGGCGCAAGCCCAGTCCTCGCAGGCCGTCAATAAGCGGGTGCCCAGTCCTTGCCGCTTGTAGGCGTCCAGCACGCCGACGATGAGATGGACCTTGTGGTGATTGTGCCGATACAGCCCGCCCGCGGCCCACAAAAAACCGATCAGCTGCCCGTCATTATCGGCCACAAAAATCATCTGATTGTCGGTCGCCAGCATCAGCTCGATGCGGCCGCGCACCCGCTGTGTGGTGATCAGCCACTCGTCCGACTCAAAACGCAAGAACTCCGTCTCGCGATCGATCTGTTGCCGCAGTTGCCAGTAAGCGGCGGCATCATCTGGTGTGATCTGGCGCACATCGATCATGCTTGGTCGCTCTTACAAGTTGTCCATTCGTTGCCACGCCTGCCCCAACTCACTCACCGTCACCGACACCAACGCTTGCGTCTGCGATGAGATATTCAACCGTATGCCATCCGTCACCACGCCGATGCGATTGATGACCGCTGGATCGAAGTGCGCTTCAAAGGCGCGGTAGTTTTCTGGTTTCACTTCGACCAATAATCGTCCATTGCCTTCACCGAAGAGCGCGGTGGCCGGATCGTCTGTCTTGAGAGTGAGCGACATGCCCAACCGTCCGCCGATGCACATCTCCGCCGCTGCAGCAGCCAAGCCGCCTTCGCTCACATCGTGGCAGGCACGTACTAGCCCGGCTGTCATGGCCTTGTGTAAAGCACGATACATGTCTGGCGCGTGATGCGTGATGCGTGATGCGTGAGATTCCCCATTCCGCATTCCCCATTCCGCATTCAACAAATACACTACATTTCCCGCTTCCTTGGCGTCCATCGTCACGGCCTGGTTCACATCATCGATCAGGCCAATCGCGGAGATGAGCAGCGTCGGCGGAATCGCGTGGCGCAGACCATCGGAGCCGAGATATTCGTTGTTGAGCGAATCTTTGCCGCTGATGAAGGGTGCGCGATAGTACACGGCGGCCTCGTAACAGCCGCGCGCTGCTTCGATGAGCGAACCGAGTGTTTCGGGCCGCAGTGGATCGCCCCAGCAGAAATTGTCGAGCAGCGCGATCCGATCGGGATCGGCGCCCACGGCCACGGCATTGCGAATCGCTTCGTCGATGACGTTGATGGCCATGACGTAGGCGTCGATCTTGCCGAGTTCGGGGTTGATGCCGTTGGACAAGACGATGCCGCGCGTGCCGCGGGTGCCGATCGGTTTGAGGACGCACGCATCCGACGGCCCGTCATCATGGATGCCGGTGAGCGGCTTCACGACGGTGCCGCCCTGCACTTCGTGATCGTAGATGCGGATGACGGCAGACTTGGAGGCGATGTTAGGAGACGCGAGAAGTTGCAACAAGGCAGCGTTGTAATCCTGTGTGGTGCGTAGTGCGTCCCACAGGGAGGCTTCGCACTGGTGCATAATGCGCTCTGCATCCTGCCTCTTGCCTCTTGCGTCGTGCTTGATGACTGCGGTCAGCGATCTTCGCGGAATACCGTTGTGCAAGAATTCATTCGCCAGATCGAGCACGACGTGATCGCCGTAACGGACGACGAGATGACCGGTGTTGGTGAAGAGGCCGATGTCGGTGAGCTCCACGTCGAAGGTGTTGCAGATGGTCTGCAGGTGTGGTACGTTTTCCGGCGGCACCGCCAACACCATGCGCTCTTGCGCCTCGCTCAACCAGATTTCCCATGGCGCCAGACCGGGATACTTCAACGTCACGTGCTTGAGATCGACCTCGCCGCCGCTGGTGCTCGTCATCTCGCCCACGGCCGATGACAGGCCGCCCGCGCCGCAGTCGGTGATGGCGTGATACAACTTCAAATCGCGCGCCCGCACGGTGACTTCGATCGTGCCTTTCTCGGTGATCGGATCGCCAATCTGCACGGAAGCGCCGGACACTTCGCCCGTCTGCGCGTCCATCGTCATCGAGGAGAAGGTCGCACCACGCAGACCATCGCGACCCGTGCGCCCACCGATGACGATGATGCGATCGCCGGGCAGCGGTTCGCGCGGATGGCTGTTCTTAGGCGCAATACCCACGCAGCCGCAGAAGACCAGCGGATTCGCGGTGTAGCCTTCATCGTAGAGAATCGCGCCGTTGACGGTGGGAATACCAATCTTGTTGCCGTAGTCTTGCACGCCGGCCACGACACCCGATTGAATGCGGCGCGGATGCAGCACGCCTTCGGGCAGTTTGGCGGGATCGAAGTCTTGCGGACCAAAGCACAACACATCCGTTGCGGCGATGGGTTTGGCAGACACGCCCAGCACATCGCGGATCACACCGCCCACGCCGGTGTTCGCGCCGCCGAACGGTTCAATCGCCGAAGGATGATTGTGCGTCTCGACCTTGAACGATACTTCGTAGTCGTCGTCAAAATCGATGATGCCCGCGTTATCGACGAACGCCGATCGCACCCACGGGGCGTTGATCTCGTCCGTGGCCGCGCGCAAGTACGTCTTTAGAATTCCATCGACAATGACGGTGTCCCGATCCCCGATCCCTGATCCCTGATTAACCGTTATCTTCGCCTTAAACGTCTTGTGTACACAATGCTCGCTCCACGTCTGCGCGATCATCTCGACTTCGACATCCGTGGGGTCACGATCAATCGATCGGTAGTAAGCCTGTACCGCCTGCATCTCGGCCAGATCGAGCGCGGCGCGGCGATCGCGTGAAACGGCGAGGAGTTGATCGGAACCAAGATCGCGCACGGGAATGAGGTCTACAGCGCCGGAGGCTTCGGCGGGATGCGGAAAGATGGGATCGATCACGCCGATGGCGTAGCGTTCGATCACGTCATTGGCCAGCAGCCGCTTCGCCAGAGTGTGATAATCGGCTTCGTTGAGATTGCCGTACACAACGTAGCGTTTGCCAGTGGCCGCGCGCTGCACCTGATCGATCCCCAGCATTTTCGCGCAGCGTATAATCTGCTCGGCCACCGGATCGGTAACGCCAGGGCGTAGCGCTGTTTCGATTACGCATGCATGATGATCGGCCCCTAGAAAACGAATGACCCCATCGCTGCCGACACTACGCCATTCGAAGGCTTGAGCGATGGGGTCACTGAGCAGTTCGGTTGCCAGCCGACGCTGATCGATGGGAGACAGTTCTCCCTCGATGAAGAACAGTTCCTGTATTTCAAAGTGCGTGACGTGCGCCAGTCCCAGCGCGTGCGCATCGGCCAACAGACCGGCCACGCGCGGATCGTGAGGAAGTTGTGAACGCACGATAAGACAGTGATGAGGTGTGTCAGTCATGAATTCGTGCTCCAGAAAGATGAACGCCGCGAATTATACCATCGCATTAAGTGTGGTACAGTTGGCCGCGAGGTATTGTCATGTCAAGTGCGGATGCGATCAAGTGGAATGAACGGTATCGATCGAATGCGTTTCAAAGTCCGCGCGAGTTTTTGATCGAGCAGGCGTCGCATTTACCGCAACACGGTGTGGCGCTCGATATCGCGATGGGCGCGGGCGGCAATGCTGGTTTTCTGATCGATCGTGGCCTGCGCGTGATCGGTGTGGATGTGGCTGAAGTCGGCGTGCGCCGCGCGCGACAACGCTGGCCGCAGATAGACGCGGCCGTGATCGATCTGGAGCGTTATCGCTGGCCCGCCTGTGCGTTCGATGTGATTCTCAACTTCTACTACTGTCAGCGCGATCTGTGGCCGCAGTTGCGATCGATGTTGAAGCCGGGCGGCGTGCTGATCTTTGAGACGCTCACGCGCGACATGCTGCAAACCCGGCCGGACTACAACCCCGATTATTTGCTCACGCCCGACGAATTGCGCTGCGCCTTTGCGGATTGGGACGTGTTGGTCTATCGTGAAGACTGGATCGATATTGGCGGCCATTGGCCGCGCGCTGTCGCCAGCCTCGTGGCGCGCCGTCCTTCGACTACACTGCGTTCCGCTCAGGATGAGCCCGCCGCGTAGTCGAAGAATGCGGCATTACAGCAGTTCTCAATTTGGATTTGTAGTAACGACTTCAGTCGTGGTTTG
>PMCF01000432.1 GCA_003154115.1 Anaerolineae bacterium | reverse complement strand
CCGATCGGCCCGCGCGGCGTCTACGATGAAGCCAAGCGTTTCGCCGAAGCGATGACGATGGCTTATCATCGCTATCACGGCGTCGATACCAAGATCGTGCGCATCTTCAACACCTACGGCCCGCGCATGCGCCTGGAAGATGGACGGGTCGTGCCGAACTTCATTCCGCAATCGCTGCGCGGCGAAGCGCTCACCGTGTATGGCGACGGTCAACAAACCCGATCGTTTTGTTTCTGCTCCGATCTGATCGAAGGCATCTATCGGCTGCTGCTCAGCGCTGAGCACGAGCCGGTCAACATCGGCAACCCCAACGAACTCACCATCCTCCAATTCGCCGAGATGATCAATCGGTTGACGGGGAATAAAGCCGGCATCATCTTCCAACCGGAGAAACGCATCACAGACGATCCGCAGACGCGCCGGCCCGACATCACCAAGGCGCAAACACTGCTGGGCTGGGAGCCCAAGGTGCAGTTGGAAGAAGGCCTGACGCGCACCATCGAGTATTTTCGCAATCGGATCTAGGAATCAAGGATCGGTTAATCAGGGATTAGGGATCAGATTTTGATCGCACGCTCCCGGCTTCGCGCCTCGCGCCTCCCTTCATTGATCATTGATCATTGGACATTGATCATTGTTAATTGTGCATTGATCATGGTCTTGTCATTGGTCATTGCCCTGCTGCCGCTGCCCGCTGTGATCGGCGTGGTGCTGGTGGCGGGTGTCGTCATCGGCACGTTACTCGAACCGGGCATCGGCTTGATCGTGACGCTGATCGCCGGGCCGTGGGCCGCGTGGATGAACACCTACTATCCCGGCTTGCTCCCCATCGATGCGGGACAAATCATGATCGGGTTCACGTTAGGCGCATGGGTCTTAGGTGGCCTGGCGAAACGCGAGCTGGTCATTCCCCGATCACCGTTGCTGATCCCGTTGATGCTCTTCGTGGGCTGGGCGGGTGTCACCATGCTATGGGCGCCCGATCTGACGTTTGGCATTCCAGAGGTGATCAAGTGGATCGAGGTCATCCTGGTGATGCTGCTCGCCGTCGATGTGGCGCAGCGGCGCGGCGGGCAGTGGATCTTGACCGGCGTCTTCGCGTCGGCAACGCTGCAAGCCCTCATCGGTATTTACGAAGCACGCCTGCGTCAGGTGGGGCCGCTGGGCTTCCGCTTATCCGAAGGCGTCTATCGCGCCTACGGAACATTCGAACAGCCCAATCCGTTTGCAGGCTTTGTGGGCATGGTCTTGCCGATTGCGATCGCGGCAACGGCGTACTACGTAGTGCGTATTTCGTATTCCGTGATAACAGAGCATGGATCACGCATTGCACATTACGCATTACGCTTTACGGGTTACGCGATCATTACGCTCTTGCTGGCCGCCGGGCTTTTTCTATCGTTCTCGCGCGGGGCCTGGCTGGGAGCAGTCGCCTCGATCGGTGTGTTGATCGTGTTTGCACCCAGGCGCTTGTGGATGGGTGCGGCGTTGGCCGCCGTCGCGTTGATCGGCTTGATCGGATTATCGAGCGCCGGGTTGCTGCCGTCCGCCATCAGCGAACGCTTGGCCGACGCCGGCACCCTGCTCGACATCCGCGATGTGCGCGGTGTGCCGATCAATGATACGAATTACGCGCTGATCGAACGACAAGCACACTGGCAGGCGGCGCTGAATATGCTGACGGAACATCCGTGGACGGGCGTCGGCTTTAGCAATTATCAACCGCTCTACGAGCAGTATCGTTTGTTGAACTGGCCGATGCCGCTCGGGCACGCGCATAACATCTATCTCAATGTCGCCGCCGAAACAGGTCTCATCGGGTTGGGCTTATACCTGTTGTTGTGGATTAGCATCTTGGCGCTAACATTCCGCCTCATTCGCCACGCGCACGGCGTCGAACGTGCCATCGCCATCGGCTTGATGGGCGCGTGGGTCTATCTCGGCACGCACATGCTGGTGGACAACTTGTATGTCGACAATACCCATTTGATGATCGGTGCACTGCTGGGGTTGCTGGTCGTGTTGTATCACCGCGCGCAACCCGCCGGGCCCGCCATCGTTTAGAGGAAAAATGTCTCGGATAATCACTTCGGCCAAGCGCAATCGCAAGGAAGCGAGGCGCTTTCTCAAATTCATGTTCGTCGGCGCCATGGGCGCCGTCGTCGACTTCGGCACGCTGAACCTGCTGGCGCACGTCTTTGATGTGCCACTTACCATCGCCGGCATCATCTCGTTTTCGTTGGCCGTCACGCAGAACTTCTTGTGGAACCGCTACTGGACGTACCCCGAATCGCGCGCGTTTCCGCTGGTGCCGCAGTACCTGCAATTCTTCATCATCAACGCGACCGCGCTGCTGATCCGCGTGCCCATTCTGGCGTTTGTGCCCAGTCCCATCATTGGCTTGCTCGCATCGATCGGCATCGCGCCGAATACGTCCGAAGTGTTGGGCAACAACGCGGCCCTGGCGTTGGCCGTAGGCATCGCCATGTTCTGGAATTTCTTCATCAATCGCTTCGTGACGTACCGGCACATCAAGGTAGGACAATAGGCGAGGACTATGTCACGCATCATCACGCTGTCCAAAACCAACCGTAAAGAGTTTAAGCGTTTCAGCAAGTTTCTCGCCGTTGGTGTCACCGGTTTCGTCGTCGATTTTGGCGTGTTCAATCTGCTCACTCGCACGGTGGGGCTGCCCGCCATGCTGGTTTTTGGCGTCTTGATAAAGGGATCCACCATCGCGCAGGCGATCTCATTCACACTAGCAGCGATCAACAACTTCCTATGGAACCGCTACTGGACGTATCCCGATTCGCGCACTAAACCGATCCTGCGGCAGTTTGGCATGTTCTTTGTGTTGAGCATGGTCGGCTTGGCCATCCGCACGCCGATCTTCTCGCTGCTCAGCGGACCGGCCAACACGATTGTCGAGTCGGTGCCTTATGGCCCCTTTGCCGGTCTGCTCAATTTTGCGATCACGGGCCTGAATCTCACCTTAGAACAAATTGCCAATAATGCCGCGCTGGCAATCGCGGTGTTGGTAGTGTTGTTCTGGAATTTCTTCGCCAATCGCTTCATCACGTACAGCGATGTGAAGTTTGGGAAATGAAAATCGGCATTGACTACACTTCGGCTGCCACGCAGGGCGCGGGCATCGGCCGCTACACTCGCGAGTTGATGCGCGCCCTGCTCGCCCTGCCCTCCGACAATTCCTATTCGTTCTTTTACGCCAGCCCCAAGAAGATTCAGAATGCGGAATTCCGCATTCCGCATTCCGCGTTCCCCGTCCGCCGTCTTGCCATTCACGACAAATGGTTGATGCGCGTCTGGCAGCGCTTGCAAGTTCCCATTCCGGTCGAGTTGATCGTCGGCAAGGTCGATCTATTCCACTCGCCCGATTTCACGCTGCCCCCTACGCTGCCCGGTGTGCCCACGCTGCTGACCGTGCACGATCTGTCCTTCATCCGCGATCCCGCTTCGGCCTGGCCGAGTCTGCGCGACTTTCTCAATAAAGCCGTGCCCCGATCGGTGCAGCGCGCCACGCACGTGCTGGCCGATTCTGTCGCGACGAAAGACGATCTCATCGAATTGTTTGGCACACCGGCGGAGAAGATCACCGTGCTGTACAGTGGCGTCGAGGCGCGCTTCGGGCCGATTCGGGATCAGGCCGAGATCGATCGCGTCTGCGCGAAGTATCAACTACCCCGACCGTTCATCTTGTCTGTCGGCACGTTGCAACCCCGCAAGAACTACGGGCGATTGATCGAGGCGTTTGCTCAAGTGACTGCGGCGCGTGCTTCGACTTCACTTCGTTCCGCTCAGCATGCGCCGCAGTCTGCCCAACCGCACTTAGTGATCACTGGCGGCAAAGGTTGGATGGTCGAGACGATCTTCGAGCAGGTAAAGCGATCGGGGTTGGAGGGCCGCGTGCATTTCCCCGGTTTCGTCGACGATGCCGATCTACCCGCGTTGTACGCCGCGGCCGATCTCTTCGCATACGTCTCGCTCTACGAAGGCTTCGGCCTGCCGCTGTTGGAAGCGATGGCCTGCGGCACGCCTGTCATCGGATCGAACACGTCATCGCTGCCGGAAGTGATCGGCGAGGTAGGCTTGCAGGTCGATCCGCGCGACGTGGATGCGATCGCCCGCGCCATGCAGCAGATGATCGATCAACCGGAGTTGCGCGAAAGATCGATCGGGCTGGGGCTGGAGCGCGCGAAGACGTTCACGTGGGAAAAGGCCGCGCGGGAACTGTTGGGAATCTATGATCGAATGGCGTTGAAGCGATAGAGCGACAGAGGGAGAGAGGGAGAGACAGAGAGACAACGAGCATCCCTCATTCCCTCATTCCCTCATTCCCTCCATCCGCTTACGCATCACGTATTGCGCCATTCATCCTCAAATATGCTAGAATGAAAACACCCTATATAAGGAGCAAGCTATGGGCAGCAAGATCCTCAATGTCCCGTACAAGTGTCAAAACGATCCGGATGCGAACTTGAAACGAACCGACTGCGGCCCGTGTTGTATTGCCATGATTCTGGGTGGCCTCGGGCAGCAGGTCACCACCAACGCCGTGGTCGCCGCCGCCAATCAGCAAGGCGACAACGGCTTGATGCAGTCACAGGTAACCAATGCGGCCGCCGCCTTCGGCTTGAGCATGACCTGGTCGCAGGGCTTCATGCTCGATGGGTTGAAGCAGCTCATCGACAGCGGCCAGCCGCCCATCGCGTTGGTCAAGTACGCCAACCTGCCGGAGCGTGTCGATCAGGGATCGACTGGCGGACACTATGTCGTCGTCATCGGCTATGACGATGTGACGCAGCGCATCTTCATCAACGATCCCGATTATTATCCCGGCACTTCCGGGGGTTATCAAAAAGCGTACTCGTATCAAACGTGGCTGTCGGCCTGGGGCGGTTTTGCCGCGGGCGAGAACACTAATTTCAGCCTGATCTATCCTACTAAGCAGGGCCTCATCGGCGGTGAGGGTGCCACTGCTCCAGTAACGCAGCCCGTCGGGCAATCTACTGGCGATGTGTTTGTCATTGCGCCTGCCGGTTTGTTGTTGCGCCTGCAACCTAACGCGGGGGCGGGTGCGTCGGGCGGAGTGGTCTTCGGGCAACATCTGACGGCGCTGGGCGCCGAGAGCGCCGTCGACGGCACAGGCCGATCGTGGCAGCAGGTCAAGACCGACGCGGGCGTTGTCGCTTTTGTAGCAGCGTCACTCGCCGGCGATCGCTTGCTTACCAAGACGAAGCCCGCTGATCCCTACGTCGTGCAGGTGATCGATTCACAGCCGATTCGTGACGCGGGTGGGTTGGCGCTCCGTGACGCGCGCAACATCGCCCTCAACCCGATCGATCGAGCACAGGCCAACGAGCGCCTCACCGTATATCAGCGCGTCGTCGAAGCGGATGGCACGCCGTGGTTGTGGGTGCAGTCATCACGTAATCAATATGGCTGGGCGCGCGAGACGTCGCAGGGGCAACTGCTCGTCAATAAGATCACACCGGACCTTGGCGGGAACGGGACCGGCGCAACGCCCGAACCGCCGCGCAAAGATCCACCACCCACCGAGACGACGCAAGATATCTTCGTCGCCACGAGCGATGGCCTGAATCTGCGCAAGGAACAGAGCAGCACCTCGCAAGTGATCGTCGTCGTGCCACTGGGGACGAAGCTCACCGCGATCGGGCCGGAGGTGGGGCCGGATGCGAGTAGCATCACTTGGCGGCAGGTGAAGACGGCCGACAATCAACTCGGCTGGGTCGCGGTCAAGATCGGCAGCGACCTCATGGTCAGCACTAGCGCACCTGCGCTCGTGCAAGTCACCACCGCTGTGCCGTGGGGCAAGTGCCTGGCGGGACTCGGCATGGGCAATCCGCAGCCGCTGACACCGGGTCAATTGCTGCTGGTGAGTAAAGCGAAATTGGAGGCCTTCAAGACCTTGACCCTGCCCGATCCCGATGAGAACAAACAGCTCATCGCGCAGTTGAAAAAGATCCGATCGGATATGTTCATCACGACGCGCCTGTTCTTCTCGGTGGACGTGGGCAGTAAGAACAAATTCTCGCCGCAGAATTTTGTGGACTTCGTGAATAATGGTTTAACCGCTTGCTACCAAGCGGGCGTGCGTTACTTCGAAGTGCACAATGAGCCCAATCTGGAAATCGAAGGGATGAACTGGAACTGGGTAAATGGCGCTGACTTCGGCCAGTGGCTGCAGCAAGTGCTGAACCTCTTAAAGCCACGCTTTCCTGAAGCGAAATGGGGTTATCCGGGCCTTTCGCCCCAACCCAACGTCGATGCCTTCCTCGACGGATCGGCGGCGGCCGCTAATGCCTGTGACTGGATCGGCGTGCATTGTTACTGGCAGCAACCTCCAAACCAACCACCCTTCCCCATGGATGGCGACAATGCAGGCATGTACTGGCGCGCCAAGTTCAAGTCGCGCTTCCCCGACAAGATGCTGATGATCACGGAGTTCAGCAATAACTCGGCAGGTGTATCTGTTGCAGACAAAGCAGCGCAGTACGCTAATTACATCAAAGCGCTGCGCACAGAACCGAACATCGGGGCCGCCTTCTCATTTGCCCTGAACTGGCCGGGGCAAGATCACAACCATGAAGGTTGGGAATTCAATGGCTCGGAGACGGCGATTCCGGGAACATTCGGAACACTGATCGCGCAAGCCGGCTTTCTGGTGTAAGTCTTTTCCACGGAAAGTATCACGTAGGTTTTCTAACCGGGGCGAGTGTCGAACTCGCCCCGGTTAGTTTTCGGCAGGCCCGATAGTCACACGCCCAACCCGAAAGAACAACTTCTCCACAATGCAAGTGCCTCAGCCATCATCAATTTGCATCAAATTCTAAAAAAGTTCTTGACAGCGAAAGTTCTTTATGATAGTATGTTATCGATTTCATATGGTATCCATACCATATCGAGCCGCCAGCATTTCATAACGCTACAAGGCCAACTGCGCCACTAGTGAAGACTTTTTACGATGGCCACCATCCATGATGTAGCTAAACGTGCCGGTGTTGCACCCATCACGGTGTCGCGTGTGATCAATCATTCGGGCTACTCCAGTCAGGATACCCGCGAGCGTGTTGAGGCGGCGATTGCCGAACTAGAGTATGTTCCTAACCGGTTGGCGCGCAGTCTGCGCTCAAAGCGGACGAATACCCTGGCGCTGGTTCTGACCGACATCACCAATCCGTTCTTTACCACGGTGGCACGCGGCGTCGAAGACACAGCCAGCGACGCCGGTTTTACCGTCGTCTTCTGCAATACGGATGAGTCCGAAACAGAAGAACAGAAATACTTGCAGGTACTGCTGCAACAGCAGGTCGATGGGATTCTGCTGGTGCCCGCCCGCAGTACGCCCGAATCCGTTGAGATGATTAAGAAACAGGGCACGCCGGTGGTCGTACTCGATCGCAAGATGCCGCCCAACACGGAAGTTGATATTGTCCGCTGTGAAAACGTGGAGGGTGCTTATCAGCTGGTGAAACTATTGATCGGACTGGGGCATCAACAGATTGCTGTTTTGAGCGGTCCCAAGATGGTCTCGACGGCCGAAGATCGCGTCGTCGGTTATCGGCAAGCTATGACTGAAGCCGGGCTCAGCGACGTGACGGATCTCATCTACTACGGCGCATTTACGCAAGCCAGTGGTTATGGCCTGACGCGTAAGGCGCTTACAGTCCAGCCGCAGCCAACCGCCATTTTCGCCGCAAATAATCTCATTGGGATTGGCGCTCTCAAGGCCCTGCAAGATGCCGGCCTACGAGTGCCGAAAGATATTGCGATGGTTAGCTACGACGATCTGCCAGCTAACCTAGTGACTTTCCCATTTTTCACGGTAGCCGTTCAACCCGCCTATGAAATGGCCAAGAAAGCGACACAACTGTTGCTGGCCCGCTTAGCTGGGGAAGCCCCGGCGCAATGCCAAGAAGTCGTTCTACCCACTGAAATTATTGTACGTCAATCGAGCGGACAAGCACGGAATTAAGTGCTATTTTTTGGCAACCATATGGTATCGATGCCATAAAAGACTAAAATATAGGAGACACAGCATGAGCTCACCACAGTCTGCAAACATCAAGCGCGATTTGAACAAAGATGACTTGATCGTCATCACGGGAGCGGGCGGCTTCATCGCCGGATCGCTCACACGTTACTTTCACGATCTGGGCTGCACCCGCATCCGCGCCATCGACAAGAAGCCATTGCCTTATTGGTATCAACGTGTCCCCGGCGTGGAATGTTTGTCGATGGACTTGAGCGATAACGACAACTGCATTCGCGCGGTGGAAGGCGCGGTGGAGGTGTATAACCTCGCAGCCGATATGGGCGGCATGGGCTTCATCGAGCGCTTNNAGCATCCTGATCAACACCAATTTGATTGAGGCCGCGTATCGGGCGGGCGCGAACCGCTACTTCTTCTCATCATCGGCCTGCGCTTACAACACGACGCTTCAGCAAGATCCCGATGTCCGCGCGCTCAAAGAAGCAGATGCCTATCCGGCGATGGCCGAACGCGGTTACGGCTGGGAGAAACTGATGTCGGAGATGTTCTGCCAGGAGTATACGGCGGAGCGCGGCATGAAGACGGCGATCGCGCGCTTCCACAATGTCTATGGCCCGAACGGCACCTGGGACGGCGG
>PMCF01000157.1 GCA_003154115.1 Anaerolineae bacterium | reverse complement strand
GCCAGGTTCCGGTGAGGGCGTTAGCGATCTCGTCTTCACTGGACTTGCAACTGTGATGTCGCAACTGCGCCAACTTGAGCGAGTCACGTTCCCCGGCCACAATGGCGCGGATAATCTTTTGGCCCGTCTCGCCCATGATGTCGCTGAGCACCAACGGCAATTGCAAGTTCATCTGCTGCAGTGCCTTCTGCATGTGCAAGATGTGCGGCGACCGATGTTCAATGAGCGTGGCGCGATGCCGCAGATAAGACCGCAGTGTGATCATCTCGGCGTCGGGTCGGAATGAGGCGCGCAACAGGCCCAGGCTGTGCAACTGTTGGATCCACTGGCAATCCAGCACGTCGCTCTTGCGACCGGGCACATGCCTGAGGTGCCAACTATTGACCAGAAAAACTTTGAGGCCGCGCGCTTCGAGGATCTCAAAGATCGGAATCCAGTACACGCCGGTGGATTCCATGGCGACCGTGTCGACTCCACAGGCGACCAACCAATCGGCCAGCGCCTGCAAGTCGACGGTGAAGGTGCCAAAGACACGGACATTCTCGGCCGTGCTTGAAGCCGGGACGCAGGCCCAGATTTCGTCCGCTCCGATGTCCAGTCCGGCGGCGTGCGGATGCACGATCCGTAACTCTTCCAAGGGCTTGATTTTGCGGGGCGCACCTTGGGCCTTTCGGGAAGTACGACGTTGGTGTGACATGCGAATTCTCCTGACTTAGAATGATTCGCCCGGCCAACCCCTTCCCACCCAACTACGTAGCGTCCTGATCGGAGTCAAGAACTTGCTGCGAGCCTTGCCACCAGTGCCAAAATCACGGGGGAACGGGAACCAGATTGCAGCTCGGGCTTGGCGCTTGCGCGCACGCACCAGTGTGTTGACGGTCTTGCTTTTGGCCGAGCGTAGGCTAATCTTACTCGATTCGCGGCGGCGCGCAACGCGGGGCCAGGCAGTTTCTTCGGTGAGGGAATGACGCGCGCGACAGGGTGGATTGCAGCCGACCCGCCCAGCTGCCGAAGTTGGGCGTCAGTTTTGACCATTGTCGATCAGGTCGGTGGCGGGCGGCTGACGCCCAGCCGTTAGGCCGCCCGCCACAAGGCTCGAACAAAAGAAAACTCATGGGCCACTTGAAGGGCAACAAAACACCATCGCCTCATTTGTACGGCGGAGCCTAGCTATATCCATGAGAATGCTGAACCAATCTATAACTCAACGAAAAATAGTAATTGGATTTGTGGTCATCAGTGTTTGCTTTGCTGCCTTGCTGTTCTTGCACAATCGGCTATTTTTTGACCCGCCGCTGTTTTGCTTCACACCAATACCATCTGAAACAATAGTGGTGCAAGCAATTCGGTTTAGCCCAGGTGATGGCAGTCAGGGTGAGGGTCCCGATGGACGCATTTATTCAGTCAAACCACTTGAATGTCCGCATTGGGTTGGCGTGGCTTCTCCAAAGTTGAATATGCTACTCCGCGTTGCCGAAGGCGAAAAGGTAGTTGAGGAAAAAACCATAGGTGTAGCCATCGTTGATTCAAATACTGTTGTGGTCAGTGGGTTTCGTTGATAACGACTCGGCAATACCTATTCAAAGAAGAGACAAGAACCATATCCAGGATGCGGCCCAACACAGCGTGCACCCATTCCTGATGACTTCACCACAATCCACCCCAACGCAGAATCCTCAACTTCAACGGGCTTGATTGTCCTCTCCAAGACAATCAAGCCCGTTCACCCATCTGGTCGCTTAACCTCGACCGGCACGCCGCGTGATGGATTGTTTCGCTACCGAATGATCACCGGCAATGCCATACGCCAGATCAGATCGGCTGCCGTTACTTCCACCGCTCCGCTGTCGCACAGAGTGTGTTGCGGACGAACGACACTGCGTTGATCGACGTTGGGGCATTGAGCGGCCGGGGCGCGATCGATGGCGGGATTGCCGCCTAAAGGCAGGCGCGTCAGCGTCGGCCCGCCGTTATTGGCCAGCGGTCCGATCGGCAGGGCAACGCTTTGTAGATCGCCGGTTAGCGTGAAGAACGCGCAGTGAGTATCATCGGAGAGATTGTAGCCCAACGAATTCACCACACCATCGCAGTTGCCGGTGACGTTGTTGACGAGCAGGCTGTGCCACATGTACAAATTCCCGCTGCTCGCGCCGTCTTTGTACACGCCTGCACCGTAACCAGCCGTGTTGTCGGCCACCGTGGCATTCTGCACTGTGACTGTGCCATCGCCTTGATACAGTCCGCCCCCGGCATCGGCCTGATTGCCGCTGAGTGTGACATTGGTCAACGCGCCTGAGCTGGTGCTGTACAGTCCACCGCCATGACCGGTGGCCGTGTTCCCGCTGAGAGTGGTGGCGTTGAGGGTGAGGCTGTTGCCGTAGTTGCTGATGCCGCCGCCGGTGGCGCCCGCCGTGTTGTGGCTGACTGTGCTGTCGTTGACGGCCAGTTGCCCGTTCAGATTCCACAGGCCGCCGCCATCGTTGTTGGCCTGATTGCGGATGATCGATGTGTTGGCGACTGTGAGGGTGCCCCAATTCTCGATCGCGCCACCGTAGCCCGCCGAGTTGCTGATGAACGTCGAACTGCTAATCACAGCGTTGGCCGTGCTCTGAAGATAGAGCGCGCCACCGTCCAAACTGCGATTGTTGGTAAAGATGGTGCTCTGTACGATGAGGCTGCCGGAGTTGTTGTAGATGCCGCCGCCCGAGCCGGATGTGCTAGTAACGATGTTGTGGACAAACTGGCTGTCACTGACGCTGACGATGCCGCCTTCAGTGTAAATGCCACCACCGGCACTCGCTGCGATGTTATTCGATAGTGTGCTGTTGGTGACGGTCAGCGTGCCGTAGTTGACGATTGCGCCGCCGTGTCTTAACGAGCGGTTATTCACCAGCTGGCCGTTGATGATCACAACCGTGCCGAAGTTTTCAAGCGCACCGGAAGACAAAGCAGCGACTGAGGAAGCATAGCCGTTGGCTAACGTGAGATTGGTCAGGGTCAATGTTTTGCCGCTGAAGACTTGAAACAACGGAGTCAAGTTGTTCCCTGAAAAAGTGATCACGCCGCCGCCGTCGATCGTCGTATCGTCGGCAATTTGCTTGTAAGACGTTAGCACGATCGTTTTCGCGCCGCCGCAGTTAAAGGTCACTGATCCGCCGCCGGTTAGTGCGGTAGTGAGAGCCGCTTCGGTGCAGCTGCCCGGCGTGCCGTCGCCGACCACGCCGCCCGCCTGGGCAGGTCGCGTCGTCGCGAGTAGCAGAAGCAGTAACAGGGGAATGATCAGGGTGAAGCTAGTCTGGAAGCGTCTCAGCATGGCGTCTCCTCCGTGGTGTCAGATAATGTCTGGCTCAGCGCTATCGGGCGCAGAGGGCCATCAGTTGGCAACAGCGCCCGCCCCCGCAGGCTTATCAATGATTGTACCCCACGATCAAATGCGCCGCGACGTTTGCCTCTGCCGCGCGTTCAGTCTATACTTGGCGCATCCTGTCCACCTGACCAAAACCCATGACAAAACCAACTAATCCCCGTCAGTACTTTGAGGCTCAACTCGCCGAACTGGTCGATAAATTCAATCGCCAACGCGATCGTTACCTAAGCCCCGACTACAACGAAACCGAGGTGCGAGTCGAGTTCATCGACCGGTTCTTTGAGGCATTAGGCTGGGATGTCTACAACACGGCGGGGCTGGGCAAGTATGAGCGCGCTGTCGCCCGTGAAGTGACCGAGGTCAGCGGGCGCTTTGACTATCAGTTTCAAATGCATGGCCGCGCCATGTTCATCGTCGAAGCCAAAGCGCCGCACGTAGCACTGGATCGTACCGACGTGATTATGCAGGCCAAGAAATACGCCTGGAACTCGAAAGAGTCATCGATTGTGGCCGTAACCGACTTTGAAGAGTTCCGCCTGTACGATGCGACCCTGCGCCCCGATCCGAAACATCCTGAGGTGGGCTTGATCTTCGCCCACCAATACGATGCTTATCTCAAGCCGCAAGTGCTGGATGATTTGTGGCTGCTGTCCAAAGAAGCGGTCGCCGCCGGATCGATTGAGCAGTTGTTGTCGAGGTCCAGCGTCAAACAGCGTGACCGCATTCCAGTTGATCGGGCCTTTCTGGATGATCTGACTGAGTGGCGCGAGAAGCTGGCGAAGGCCGTTTACAAGATCGAGCCTGAGATTGAGTTAGCCGACTTAAACAGCGTGGTGCAAGTATTTCTCGATCGATTGATCTTCATTCGGTTTGGTGAAGATTGCGGCATTCTGCCCAAATATGAATTGGAGTATATTGCGCGACGGTGGGCCAACGGGAGCAAGCCCTCGATCGGCAACGAACTCAACGCGCTGTTTCACGAGGTCAACGGGACGCTCAACGGCGAAATCTTCAAATTCCACCGCTGCGAAAAGGTCGATTGGGAACAAGAGGCGGCACTGGTCGCCAAAATCATCATGAGCCTGTATAGCGGTCCCTATCGCTTCGATGTGATTGGCGTGGAACTGCTGGGCTCGATCTACGAACGCTATTTGGGTAAGACGATCCGCGTGACCGCTACCCGCGCCGTAGTCGAAGACAAACCTGAAGTCCGCAAGGCAGGCGGCGTCTATTACACGCCCAAGTACATCGTCGATTACATCGTGGATCAGACCGTGGGCAAATTGATCGAAGGCAAGTCGCCGGATCAAATCGCTAAACTGAAAATTCTCGATCCGGCTTGCGGTTCCGGTTCGTTCTTGCTGGGTGCCTACCAGAAGTTGCTGGACTATCACGTTCAATGGAAAGCCAGCCATCAACGCAAGGGGGGACAGGCTGCTCCCGGCCAGGCGCGTCTGATGTTGGACGACAGCACTGAGTATGAAGTGAAACTGTCACTGGAAGAAAAGGCTGCTATTCTGCGCAACAACATCTATGGCGTAGACCTCGACCAACAAGCCGTCGAGATCACCATGATGAGCCTGTATATCAAAATGCTGGAAGGCGAACGCGGCGCGATTGTGGGGCGCGGCATTCTGCCGCCGTTGCGCGACAACATCAAGTGCGGCAATTCGTTGATTGGGCCGGACATCGAGCAGCAACTTCGGCTGCTTGACGATGAAGCCGTCTTTTCAAAAGAGCTGGATCGCATCAAACCGTTTGATTGGAACAGCCAGCGTGAAGGCTTTGGCGATATTATGGCGGCGGGCGGCTTTGATGCCGTGATTGGTAATCCACCCTATGTGCGGATGGAGACCTTCAAGGAACTCAAGGATTATCTCAAAGCTCGTTATGCCTGCTATGCTGAGCGATCTGATTTGTATGCTTATATGATCGAACGCTCGCACCAACTACTGCGCCCGCAGGGGCGTTTTGGCATGATCGTTTCCAATAAGTTCTTGCGCGCCAAGTACGGCCAGCCCTTACGTGAGTTTTTGCGGCGCAACGCCCGAATCGAGCGGCTGATCAGTCTGGCGGGACTGCCCGTGTTTCTAGGGGCAACCGTGCGCACGATCATCGTGATTACGACGCGCCAATTGCCGGGTGAACATCCCTTGCTGTTCACCCCGCCGCTGTTTGCGCCGCCGCTGCCGATTGCGACTTTTGAGCAGGTGGCTAAGGGCGGCTTATCACTTGAGCAGGCGGTGGCTGACTCGATGTACGCAGTCGGGGCCGAGGCACTGGCACAACCCGTCTGGAGTTTTGCCGAGGGCCAGGCCGAGGAACTGCTGAACCGCCTTCAAGCGCAAAGCACATCTCTTGCCCAGTATTGTGGGGGCCAGATTTGCCGCGGCATAGTCTCAGGGCTAACTGAAGCCTTTGTGATCGACGAGGCCACGCGTGACGCCATCGTGAAGCGCAACAAACGCGCCGCCGAGATTATCAAGCCGTTCTTGAATGGCCGCGATGTCCGGCGGTATCAGATCGATTCGCAACAGCTCTATCTCATCTACACCTATCACGGCGTGGACATCGCGCGGTATCCGGCCATCGAAGATCATCTCAAGTCATTTAAGGCGGTTTTGCAGAAACGCGCCACCCAACAGGCCTGGTATGAGTTGCAGCAGCCGCAAGCTAACTTTGCGGCGTTCATGGCCGGGCCGAAAATTATCTTCCCGGACATCGCCACCAGGCCGCGCTTTGCGCTGGATGACGTGGGTTACTTCAGTTCCAATACAACTTACTTCATCCCCAAATCTGATCTGTATTTGCTCGGCCTGCTCAATTCGCGCCTGGCGAATTTCTATTTCGTCAGGACTTGCGCGGGGCTTGAAGGGAAGAATGAAACTTATCTCAGGTTCTTCGGCCAATATCTCGAAGGCTTCCCCGTGCGGATTATCAACCCGGAGGATGCCGCCGACCAGGAACGCCATGACCGGCTGGTCGAGATGGTGAATCGGCTCATCGATCGATACCGCCAACTTAAAGCCGCCACCAGCGACGCCACCCGCGCCCGATTGGAACGCGACATCAACATCACCGACGAAAAGATCGACGCGCTGGTGTATCAGTTGNNACGGCGGAGGAGATCAAGATTGTGGAAGGCGTCAACGGATAGACAACGAATCAGTGGATGGGCATCTGCGCCGATTCGCGGGTATACAGCAAAACTGTTCGTTGATCCGTTGTCTACATTGCACTGCGCAGCACGTGTCCGCTGACGCCAGATTGCGCCACTCTCTCATCGATAACGGCAGGCCGTTGGAATGGCCGTGATCGAGCGGGTGCGGATTAGATTTTTATGAAACTCATTTTCAAATCAATGGTAGCAAATGTCTAAGGGCTTGCCAAGAAATAAGTC
>PMCF01000165.1 GCA_003154115.1 Anaerolineae bacterium | reverse complement strand
ATCCAGACCGAGCCGAAGTTTTGCTCCCAGCGGATGGTACATCCGCGTGCTCCTGTTGGATGTCCCATCCAAGTCGAGCATTGCACTGCTTACCCCAACATCTTCCGCACGTCGTCAATCGGAATCAAGCACGGCTCATCCGCCAGATACAACCGCGCACTGGACCAAATGTATTCCGCTGGCGTCGCACTCAAATTCCAGTGTGGCTGACAGGGATTGTTGTGAATATACTCCATCTTCTGCAACAGGAAATCTTCGGTGATCACATCCTTGGCGTTGTAACCATCTTCCCAGACCTTGTAATGCTGCTTCTCCGGGCGTTCAACTTTCGCCGCCAGGGAATCAAGCGCTTTTTGATTGCGTTCTGCTTTCAACTGCCGAATCAAACGATCAGCACTATCGCGCTTCAAGTCACGCATGACGTCGGCCAGCGGGTCGTCTGCGCAGAACTGCGCGACGACGTGCCAGTGGTTGGGCATGATCACAAAACAAAATACCAGCCAGCGTTTCTGGTTACGAAAACTATCAAACAGATCCACTAGCAAACGCTTGATCAGATCACGCTGAAATAAATGGACGTGATCCACGGCCTTCGTCGTGATGAAGTAAAGATGTTCCGGTTGGAAATCTGGTCGCCAGTGAGACATCGTGATCCCTTGTTCTGCTCTTGACGGATGGTATATCCGCCTGTCCTTTCGGCTGGATGTACCATCCAGCCGGAGCGATAGCAATGTGCTCCAAGCGGATAGTATATCCGCGATAGAGTGCTGGATGTACCCATCCAGCAAGAGCGGTAGCAATGTGCTCCAAGCGGATAGTATATCCGCGGTAGAGTGCTGGATGTACCCATCCAGCCAGAGCGGTAGCATTGTGCTCCAAGCGGATAGTATATCCGCGGCAGAGTGCTGGATGTACCCATCCAGCAAGAGCGGTAGCATTGTGCTCTAAGCGGATGGCACATCCGCGTTGCCGAGCACAGCTTGCCGCATCAGCGGCGATTGTCGCACGACCTCGAAGACGGCCTCGCGTTCGGCGAAGCGCGTCAGCGCGGCCGGCCCGCCCAGCAGCCTGAACTGCGTGGACGTGAACAGCGTCATATCGCCCGCCATGAAGCGCTGCAAGGCGCTGGCATCCTCGGCGATCAGACTCAAAGTGGCGGTCAGCCACTTCGTGTCGTTGTAGCGCAGGTTGAAGCGCGCCGCGACCGAATCGACCAGATCGCCCACCAGCCGCTCTTTGCTGGGCAGCGGCTTTTGATTGAGCGCGCTGTACACAAAGGCCGGCGTCGGCGCGGGCACGCCATACGATTTCACCAGCTTATCGGGCGAGTAGAACATCTTGGGCTTGTGGAAGAAGCGTTCGTTGAGAATCGTTTCGACCGCATCGTCGTCTTCGGCCTCCACCGCTTGCTGGAAGGCGGGCTCGCGCTGCGCGAAGTCGTACAGGTCGCGCTCGAACGATCCCCGGAACGTCATCACATCGACCTTCTCGCCGTTCGGCCCGACGATGCGCACTTCTTCAAAGACGATCGTGTCACGCCCTTCCCACACGGGCAATTCGGGCGGTGCTTCTGTACCCCGATCGGTTTCTGTAGCAACTTCAGTTTCTCCGGCTTCGCCGACTTCGTATTGATCGTTCGGCTGCGGCTCGCCTGCGACCCGACCGGTGATCGGCTCATCCGTCGGTTGCACCTTGCGCGGCCGGGGTAACTTCAGCGGCACACTATAGTCGTACTTATCCTCGAAGTATTCGGCCACGCCGCAGAAGTCGAGCAGGAAGAAGNNACAGCCGCGTGCCGCGTCCTTTGATCTGGATGTACTCGGTCGGCGAGAAGATGGGCCGCATCAACGCCACGTTGAGCAAGTCGCGGCAGTTATAGCCGGTGGACAGCATATCGACCGAGACGGCCACACGTTCCGGCCGCTTGCCGTCGCGGAATTCCTTGGCGATGCTGGACGCTTCGGGAATGCGTGAGGTAATCGTCACGGCTATATTCGGTTGTATCTCATTGAGGATCTTCGTCAGCGCCGTGGCGTGCGTCTGATTCACCGCGAAGATGATCGACTTGCCGATCTGACCCTGCGGGTCCTTCTGCGCGTGCTGCAAAAAAGCGGTGCACATCGCCCGGTTTCGATCGGGGGTGAAAATCTTGCGTTCCAGGTCCTGAACCTTGAAGTTCTCCTGCTGCTCGTCGATGGTGACCGCCCAGCCCTTTTCGTCCAGCGCCTTCGTCGTGATGTCGGATCGAATATCGACAATGCGCGGCAGGCACAGATACGGCCCGGCCGGGTCTTGCACCGCGTCAATGATGTCATAGCGGAACGTGGGCTGGCCGGGTTCGCAGCCAAAGTAATGATAGGTGTCGCGCAGCAGCCGCGCTTCCAACGCCTTCGGGTTTTTTGTGCCCAGCCGCTCCACGTCAATGTTCTTTAGGTATGCTTTGGGCGTGGCGGTCAGACCGGCACGTGTGCCCTGAAAATACTGCACCACCTCGCGCGAGTCGCCGTAGATCGAGCGGTGCGCTTCGTCGTTGATGATGAAATCGAAATAGAACGGCGAGAACTCTTCACGGTAACGGCGATCCACCAGCAGCGATTGAATCGTCGCGATGACCACGCTCGATCCGAGCAAGTCACCGGTGCGCCGCGCCGTCTTATAGATCACCGGCTTGTAGTCGCGCAGGATCACATCGAAGTCTTCCATCGTCTGCTTCGCCAACTCGATGCGATCGACGATGAACAACACGCGTTCGGCATTGCGCGTCACGAGGAACCGCAAGATCAACGCCGCGCACAACAGCGTCTTGCCGGTGCCCGTTGCCATCTCCAGCAAGAACTTGCGCTTGCCATCCCGATCGAACTGCGTGGCAATCTCGTCCAATGCCCGCACTTGATACCCGTACAGCGCAATGTCCGGCTTGAATGACTTCAGGTAATCCGGCCCGATGTGCTCGGTCAGCAGCGGACGCGGCGGCTGCATGTTCTTCAGCCGCATCCGTTCGAGATCATCCGGCGCCGGCAGCCGCTCGATGCGATACGCGTCCCGCTGATCGGCGCGCTGATAATTCCAAAACCAGTGCTCCGTCCCGTTCGACAAGATGACGAACGGTGCCTTCAGGTTTTCCGCATAGCCGCGCGCCTGCTCCTTCGCATCATACGGATCGTGATCGGCGCGCTTCGCTTCCAGCACACACAGCACCCGCCCGATCGAATCCATCAACACATAGTCGGCGCGCTTGCCGGCGTTATGCACCTCAAATCGCACCTGCCGCGAATCGAGCAGATTCCAGCCGCTGGCTTCCAGGGCTTTGTCGATGAGGATGCGAGAGAAGGGTTCGGAAGTGGTAGGCATATTGAGGTCAATGGTTGTCGTGACTAAGGCAAGTATAGTGTGATCGTGTACGCGGGTCAAACCACCTTCACCTTCTCCAGCAATTCTCATTTTGGGCGAACGCTCTCGCTCCGCTGCGCGTAGTCACATCCGGCGATTGAAGGCGATGGATGTGACCATCCATCGCGAGCGTTGCCAGTCAAATTGAGAATTGCTGCACCCTCTCCCTTCCCGTGTCCGTGTAGCGGCGTCGAAGATGCCGCATGCTTCTGGCGGGACGGCTGGCCGCCAGGGAAAGGGCCGGGATGAGGGTGGATCACCGCCGCACCACCTCCGCGCCTCTCCTCCCCACAAAAACAACGAGCCTCGGATAAGAGGCTCGCTGTTTTTCTTAGGGTTCGTTAAACAACAACTTCCCGGTTTGCTCGCGCTGGATGTACCATCCAGCGCGAGCACAGCAGAACTTATTCTTTGACAGGCACTTACTGTTTACCAAACTCAAGATGGCGCGCAATGCCGCCGAAGGTATGGCGAGGCGACGTCCACCCTCCATGCCCGTTTAGCGGTGATGGTCAACGGCGTTACTTTTCGCTCAGCACCGTGACTTGCTTGGCTTCGATGCCGATGTCGGTTTCTTCTTTCATGAACTGCACCAACTGGCCGACGCGCAAATTCGCCGCAGTCCGCTCATCCGCCACCTGAAAGAAGATGTCTTCCAAAGCGCTTTGTTTGCTGACGCCATTTTCCGGGGAAATGACGCCCCGTTTTTTCCCTTTGTCAAAATACTTGATCGTGCCAATACCTGCTTCTGGTGCGGTCATGATCGTCCTCCTCTGTTTTTATTCTACCCCAAAATCCTAGCTTTGATCGATGGTCTTGACCGAGAGGTATGTGCCGTGCGAAATGCCCAACAGGAAGTTGAGCGATTCTGAAAAGCCGGGAAAGGCAATGAACGCGCTCGTGCGGAGCACGGTCAAATCGCGCAGTAGGCCGGAAATGGCCGCGGCGTAGGCGGCAATAATGACCACCGTGAAGAACAGCATTTGCACCTTGGACATATCCACCAGTTTGAAGTTGCCGATTTCCTCGCCCCGGAACAAGTCCACCCAGCGGGCTTCCGATGGATCGGCGTTTTTGTGCAGCAATCCCTGCGTCGCCAGAATATCGGCCAGTTCACTCTCGCTGGTTTCCAGGGCGGCCTTCTTGGCGTCGCGATCTTTGGTGGCGGCTTCTTTGTCGATGAGCGCCGCGCTATACAGCGTCTCGTCCATATCCACTTTGGCCTGCGTGGCGGTGCCAGCGGTCAGCGCGGTTTTGGCCTGTTCCAGATTAACTTTGCGGGTGTCTTCGGTCTTGACGGCATCCAGCAGGGCTGCTTCGGCCTTTTTTAGCGCATCTGCGGCCTGATCACGCCGGGTTTGGGCCGCATCCGGCGACAACCGGGCATCGACCTTGATCTGCTTGCCCTTCTTGTTGCTCATGATCAAACTGGAACCGGTGAAGGAAGCCGCACTGATGCCCATTGCCACGATCAACTCTTGGGGAAAGCGAATATCCATCGCTTTGGCGACCTCCGACGTTGACGCATCCTCCGGCGTTGGCGCGGTTTTTGGCGCTGCTTGTGCGGCTCCCGGCGTTGGCGTGGCCGTCGGCGTTGGCGCGACTCCTGGCGCTTGCGCGGCTGCCGGTGTTGGCGCGGCCACCACCATGGCCCACACACGCGGCAGGGCGATGGTCAAATACGCCGACAAGACCAGCACCGTCCACAGCGTGATTTGCAAGCGCGACAGGCTTATTTTGTTGCGGCTGTCGATCAGCACGCCGAACCATTGCCCGTTGATCTCGCGGCCGGCCAGTGCCAGCAGCCCAAACATGATAATAATCGTCATGCCCCAGAAGGCTAACGGGGGGATACTATTGCGATCGATCGTGACCTGGATGATGCTAATGCCGAAGCCGACCCACAACAAGACCGCCGCCGCCAGGACGAGCCAGAGCGCCCATCGCGCGCGTAATCGGTCCCACAGACTTCTCGAAGTGACGTTTGCCATCTCGCCTCCTCATGTTCTTGAATCTCGTTTACTACTCTACTGCGAAGTGCCGGGCGTTGTCAATCGCTGCGACGTTCCGGCCGTCCAAAACCCAATTCGCGGGTGATGCGTTTGGTCGTGTCCATCAGCATCACCGCCAGATTCTTGATCTGCGATCGATCGATGCGGGCGGTCGGGCCGGAGATGCTCACTGCGGCAATCGTCTCTCCCTCCCGACCGGTGATCGGCGCCCCGATGGCCGCCAATCCGATCTCCAACTCTTCCCACGAAGAAGCCCAACCCAGGCGGCGCGCCTCGTCAAATTGATCGCGCAGGATTTGTTTATCGGTGACGGTGAACGGTGTTAGGGCTGCCAGTTTATTGGGCAGGGTTGCCTTCAACTCAGCCTCGCTCAGCCCGGCGAGGAGCAGCTTGCCGGTCGAGGTGGCGTGGGCCGGATAGCGCGAGCCGACATTATCGCCCACGCCTACGCGCAGCATGTGCTCACCCTGCACCTCTTCAATGATCATCACCTCTGAGCCGACGAGTAATTCCAAATCGACGGTTTCACCGCTCTTCTGGGCCAGCGCCCGCAGTTGGGGCAGGGCGATGGCGCGCAGATTAATCTGGCGCAGCGCCAGTCCGCCCAACGACACCAGTGTGGGGCCTAGCCGGTAAGCGCTGTTGCGCGGCTCACCGTTGAAAGTGGTATCGCGCGCGACCAGCCCTTCGGCTTCCAGCACGCTGAGCAAGCGATGCACCGTGCTGCGATTGAGATTCAGCTGGCCCGCGATCTGCGCGGCCGTCAAGCCGCTGTTAGCCGATTCGAAAACTTTTAGAATGCTAACGGCGCGCGAGACCGCCTGCGTGCCGTGATACGGTTGACGGCGTGGAGCCTGTTTGGATGTTGGCATAGCTCATCGGGTATTAGTTGGTCCTTAGCAGCCGTTCGAGAAACTGGCGCGTGCGTTGATCGCGCGGCGCGCTGAACATCTCTTGCGGCGCGCTTTCTTCCACAACTTGACCTTGGTCCATGAAGACGACGCGGTTGGCCACTTCGTTGGCAAAACCCATCTCGTGCGTGACGACCAGCATCGTGGTGCCCTCTTTCGCCAGCTGCTTCATCACTTCCAGCACCTCGCCGATCAACTCGGGATCAAGCGCCGAGGTGGGTTCATCGAAGAGCATGACCTTTGGTTCCATCGCCAGGGCGCGCGCGATGGCCACCCGTTGTTTCTGTCCGCCAGAAAGGCGGATGGGGTGAACATCGCGTTTGTCCAGCAGGCCCACCTTTTCCAAGTACCTCTCACCGATCGGGATGGCTTGATCCCTGGACATCTTCTTGACAGTGAGCAGGCCCTCGATCACATTCTGGATGGCCGTCATATGCGGGAAGAGATTGAATTCTTGAAAGACCATGCCCGTCCGCAGCCGCAGCGCGGTGATCTGCTGGCGCTTAGGCTGCTGCTGTGGCGTGGTGGTTACGCTGAGTCCGTCAATGGTGATCGTCCCGGCCGACGGTTGTTCGAGGAAGTTGAGGCAGCGCAGAAATGTGCTCTTGCCCGATCCGCTTCGTCCGATGACCACGACCACTTCACGCGGCATCACCGCCAGCGAAATACCGTGCAAGACGTGCAGCAGTCCGAACCACTTGTGGAGCTTTTCGACGGTAATGATCGGTTCAGCGTTCATAAGCGTGCGCCATCCTTCGCTCGAGCTGGCCCTGCAGCCAGGACGACACAATCGTCAGAAACCAATACATCGCCGCCGCGACCAGGAACATCTCCATAAACTTGACGTCTTTGCGCGCAAACCGGCTGGCCAGAAACGTGATCTCCCAGACGCCCATGATCGAAACAAGCGCGGAATCTTTCTGCATCGCGATGAACTGGTTGCCAATATCCGGGATAATGATGCGGATAGCCTGTGGCAAAATCACGCGGCGCAGGGCCTGCCCGCGCGTCATCCCCAACGCCTCGGCCGCTTCTTGTTGCCCGTGGCTGACGGCTTGCAGTCCCGCGCGGAAAATCTCGGTCATGTAAGCGCCGTAGTTTAGGCTGAGGGCCAGAATGCCGGAGGGCACGGCGTCCAAAATAAACAGGTTGCCGATCGGCAGACCTCTCTGAATGAGGGCTGTTCCGATTTGCGGCAGACCGAGATAGATGATGAAGATTTGAATCAGCAATGGCGTGCCGCGAATGAGCGAGACGTAGAACCCCGCCACGCCCTGCGCGATCGAATTGTTTGATATTCTGCCCAACGCTCCCAACAAGGCCAGGACCGATGCGATGCAGATCGAGATCACCGAAATCCCGATGGTCGTTACCAAGCCCTGCAGCACAATGCCATAGTGATCGAGCATGTACCCCGGCTCGACGTTGAGCTGGAACAGAACAAAGGTCAAACCGGCAACCAGCACCGCCCAGACGATGCCGACCTTCGCTATTTGAATCAGACGCGTTCGCCGCTGCTGCGCCAGGAGTTGAAGGCCCATACTCCAGTCGGGATCAACGCTGCCCGGCTCAGCCGGCGCTAAGGCTTCTGCACTCATGATTCCTCCCTCCACGAATCCTGGCCGCTGCTTGTGTGTGCTCGATCAATTCTGACAAAATGAACGGTGAGGCTAATCTCCTGGCCTCACCGTTCGATCTCGCCAACGGTGCGCGATCTGCTAGGGAAATTGCGCGAGTACGTTTACGTCGAACTTGGCAGCCGCAGTCGCAAGGTCGGCGCCATAATACTTCTGCGATAATTTTTGCAGCGTGCCATCGCTGTGCATCTGCTGAACCGCTTCCGTGACTTTCTTGACAAAAGAAACGGAATCTTTACCGGACTTCTTATCGATGGCCGCCGACAGATACTCAAAGAAGATCGGCCCGCCCAACTCTTTGATCGATTGGCCGTTGGCAATGAACGCCTGACCGGTCGGCTCGGCCGTCAAGACGGCATCCAGCCGGATACCATCCCCTAAGGCCAAGTCCTGAAGAGCCGACGTGTCGGTATCGTACCCTTTGAACTGGGGGTTCTTGATCAGGAAATCGATCTTCTCGCCGGGAATAGCCAGTGAGCCATCCAGGTAGGACTCATAGGTACACCCGGTGCACGAGCCGACCTTCTTACCTGTTAGGTCTTCCGGCTTGGTAAATGTCTTGTTGTCTTTGTGAACGAAGATAGCCGCCGGTGTCGTGTAGTAAGGCTGCGTGAAATACAATGCTTTCATGCGTTCGGGCGTGATCGTCATCGATCCCACACTGATATCCCAGCGATCTGACCAGCTACCACTGGTGATCAACGTCCAATCGGGCGTCACGAAGCACGCTTCGACACCCAGGCGCTTGGCAATCTCTACAGCAGCATCAATGTCGAAACCCTTGAATTCACTGGCCGTGTGCTGATCGGCGGCACATTTGGTATCCTTGGGGCGTGTCGCATTTTCTACCAGCTCCGACTGTGGCGGATAAGCCGGATCCGTCGAGATAATCAGCGTGCCGCGCTTCAGAATATCGGCCAGATGATCGGCCGCCGGCGCGGCGGTGGCCTGAACCGCTTCCGTCGGTTTGACCACAGCGGTCGGCTGAGGCGCGGCAGTGGGCGCCGCTGCGGGCTGGCATGCGGTGATCAACAAACTGAGCAATACGAGTAGACTCAACAGCAGGGCAATACGGTTCCTTGTAGCAGACATCAGTTTCTCCTCTTGAAAGAATATCCCGGCAAGTGTAATACGTGCATCTTCCACGTTCCGGTGATGTTCACATTGTAAACGAGACCGAGGCAGCGTGTCAAGATCAAATTGCGCCATGCCGGAGGAAGTTTACTCGTTGGAGACTAGGCGACTATGAAATTCGCGCACCGCTTGGTTGAAGGCATCGGCTTTGTCGATGTTCGACAAGTGTCCTGCTGCGGGGATATTCACGAGCGTACTGTCTGGGATCAACGCATGCATCGCTTCACTATCAGCAGGCGGGATCAACTTATCTTCTGAGCCGGTGATAATCAGGATGGGGACTGTCGCAAAGCGAAGCAAGGAAGTTCGATCGGGCCGGGCGGCCATGCCGCGCAGGGCCGACATGAGGCCGGGCGCGCGCTGGCGCAACATCATACTGCGCACCGTGATTTCAATCTCTGATTTGGCGGCTGAGCCGAGCATCTGCAGCGCCATCGACTCGATCAGAAATCTTGGCCCGGTATCGTCGATTTTCTGGGCATTGGCTAAGCGAGTTTGCTTGCCTTCTTCCGTATCGGGCGTTGTGCGTGTATTCGCGAGGAGCAATCCTTTAACCCGATCGGCGTACTGCGCGTAAAAAGCGAGAGCGATATACCCGCCCATGGAGATTCCACCGACGACGGCTTGTTTGATGTTCAGCGAATCCAATAGGGATTTTAGATCAGCCGCGTATTGTTCCATCGACACGGCTTCGCCGGTGGTCTCGCTCGATCGACCGAAGCCGCGCAAATCGGGGGCCACTACCCGA
This sequence comes from Anaerolineae bacterium, assembly GCA_003154115.1. Classification (GTDB taxonomy): domain Bacteria; phylum Chloroflexota; class Anaerolineae; order Fen-1058; family Fen-1058; genus Fen-1058. The sequence goes on along the minus strand of PMCF01000165.1, from coordinate 922 downwards.
TAGATGGAGGCCAGCCCGGCGATTTGGGCCCGCCACAAGGTGCGATCGAGCGGAAAGGCATGGATTAACAGTAAGGGAACACCGTTCCCGATATCATCATATTCAAGGGAGACGCCCTGTCGGGTATACCGCATGTTGATTACCCTCCTCACAGCCAACCAGTCTGCTACCGATTATACCATTCGCGCACGAGCCGCTTGCCCAGGATAACTAGGCTGGGCCAATTTTGTTTGTATTACCGTGCGTATTTATGGTATACTGCCAACAAATCAAGCAATCGAGCAGGTGCAGCTTTGCCCAAAGTCACGGTCTTGATTGTTGACGACCATCAAATATTCCGCCAGGGCCTCCGCGATAGTATGTCTCTTGATGAAGACATCGAAGTGGTGGGCGAGGCGTCAGACGGGGAAACGGCTTTGCGGCTTGCCCGTGAGCTTGTTCCGCGCGTGATGCTGACCGATGTTAATTTGCCTGGCATAAACGGCTTGCAACTGGTTCAGCGCCTTCACAAGGAAGTGCCGGGCGTGCGAGCTGTCATCTTGACCGCTTACGATGACGAGGAGCAGCTGTATCACGCGGTGAGGTCGGGTGCGCACGCCTACTTTTCCAAAGAAGTCAGCCCCGCCCGCATTGTTCAGGCCGTTCGGCAAGTCAGCCAGGGACAATATGTGGTGGGCGACAAAGTGCTGGATGAAGATGAAATTGCGCCCTGGCTACTGCATGCCAGCGAGCGATTTGTGATTACGAGTGGCGATGAGCTGCAAGAAGCCTTTGTACCCCTGTCGCCACGGGAGATGGAGATTATCCGGTATATTACGCGCGGTCTGAGCAATAAGATGATCGCGCATCAGCTGGGTATCAGCCATCAGACCGTGAAAAACCACATGACCTCCATTCTGCGTAAACTGGATGTGGAAGATCG
>PMCF01000435.1 GCA_003154115.1 Anaerolineae bacterium | reverse complement strand
GCCGCATCGCGGATGACTCGGGTCGGTGCACTCAGCAACAAAGGCGTCTTCATCCGTTACCTCCTGAGTGCTCGAGGATAACACATAATCAATCAAACTTGCTCATCTCTCCCACCAATCTGAGGAGAACCGATTATACTGTGCATTGAGCGACCTCACCCAACCCACCCATTTGAAAGAGAGGAATCATGGCCGTCACAGCCCAAGAAACCCTAGAATACCATCGTCGCGGACGCCCCGGCAAGATCGAGGTCATAGCCACCAAGCCGATGTTGACCCAGCGCGATCTGTCGCTGGCCTATACACCCGGTGTGGCCGAAGTGGTTTTGGAACTGGAGCGCCACCCCGATACGGCGTATGAATACACCGCCAAAGCCAATCTCGTCGCCGTGATCTCTAACGGCACGGCGATCCTCGGCCTCGGCGATCGCGGCGCGCTGGCGTCAAAGCCGGTGATGGAAGGCAAGGGCGTGTTGTTCAAGCGCTTCGCCGATGTGGACGTGTTCGACATCGAAGTGGATTCGCACGATCCGCACACCATCATCGAGGTCGTTAAAGCCATTGCGCCGACGTTCGGCGGCATTAACCTCGAAGACATCAAGTCGCCCGAATGTTTTTTCATCGAGAAGACACTGCAAGATCAACTCGACATTCCGGTCTTCCACGACGATCAACACGGCACGGCCATTATCGCCTCGGCAGCTTTGTTGAACTATTTGGAAATCACCGGCAAAGCGATCGGGCAGATCAAGGTGGTATTCTCGGGCGCGGGTGCAGCCGCCGTCGCCACCGCCAATATGTTGGTCACCGTCGGCGTGCCCCGGCAGAACATCTGGATGTGCGACATCGCCGGCTTGATCTACAACGGCCGCAAACAAGAGATGTTTGCGGAGAAAGCCAAGTTTGCGCAAGGCGATCAACCCGGCAAACTGGCCGATGTGCTGATCGACGCCGATGCCTTCATCGGCCTTTCGGTGGCCAACGTCGTCACACCCGAGATGGTCAAAACCATGAGGCCGCAGCCGTTGATCCTGGCAATGGCGAATCCTAACCCTGAGATCAAATATGAGGACGCCCGTGCGGCGCGGTCGGATGCCATCGTCTGCACGGGTCGATCGGATTATCCGAATCAAGTCAACAACGTGCTCGGCTTCCCGTTCATCTTTCGCGGCGCGCTCGATGTGCAGGCGCGCGCCATTAACGAAGAGATGAAGGCCGCGGCGTCAAAGGCGTTGGCTGCTTTAGCCCACGAAGATGTGCCTGATGCCGTCCTGACTGCCTACAACATCCCGACGTTGAAATTCGGCCCCGATTACATCATCCCCAAACCGCTCGATCCGCGCGTGATGNNTGCGGCGCAATATCATCAACAAGGCCAAGTCCGCGCCCAAGCGCATCGTCTTCCCGGAAGGCGAAGAGACGACCATCCTGCGTGCCGCGGCCATCATCAGCGACGAGAACATCGGGCAGCCGATCTTACTCGGACGGCCGGAGATCATTCAAAAGAAAGTTCAGGAACTCGGCTTGCACCTCAACCCGCAGATCGTCGATCCGGGCACGGATTATCGCACGGCCAAATACGCGCAGGCGTATTACGAGCTGCGCCAACGCCGCGGCCTGACGCTCTCCCATGCGACGCAGCGCACGCGCGAACCCAACTTGTTTGGTATGTTGATGGTGCAGCAGGGTGACGCCGACGCCTGTGTTTCCGGCCTCACCTACGAATACCCCGAAGTCATCCGCCCGGCCCTGCAAGTCTTCCACACCCGATCGGGCGTCCACAAGGCCGCGGGCGCTTATATCGTAATTGTCAAAGACAACGTCTATATCTTCACCGATGCTACGGTCAACATCGATCCAAGCGCGGAAGATTTAGCGGAGATTGCGCTGCTGGCGGCTGACCTGGCTGCGAAGTTGAATCTCACTCCGCGCGTCGCGATGCTGTCCTTCTCGAACTTTGGCAGCGCCCCACATCCGCTCTCGCTGAAAGTGCGGCGCGCGGTGGAGTTGGTGCGCGCGCGCCGGCCTGATCTCGCCGTCGACGGTGAGATGCAAGCCGATGTCGCTGTGACGCCGGAATTGATCGAGGCGCGTTATCCGTTCAGCAAAGTCAAGAACGCCAATATCCTGGTCTTCCCCGATCTGGAAGCGGCCAACGTGGCGTATAAGTTGATGCGGCGCCTAGGCGGAGCGCAGACGATCGGGCCGATTCTGCTCGGCGTGGGTGCGCCGGTGCATGTGCTGCAAGCGGGCGATGGTGTGGACGAAATAGTTTCCATCGCAGCCGTCGCCGTGATCGATGCGCAGGGACAGTTATAAAAGTTGCAAGATGCAAGATGCCGCGATTAGATCGCGGCGTTTTCGTTGGAGAGAGATTCTTCGGTGGATGATGGCTCGATCGGGGCTTCAAACTGATCGGACGCGGGATCAACTACGGTGGGAGCCTCGGCCACCCGATCGGCTTCCGGCGCTTCAACGGTCGTTGCCTGTTGTTCCGCAATCGCGTCCGCTTGTGCTGTGGCCGCATTCGCGCGATCACTTTGTGGCGCTTCATCACCCATCAAGAGCAATTGCGTCTCGGCCGGTGTCGCAGGTTGATCGGGAACAACTTCAGCCGCAGGTGCTTCAGCCGTAGGCGTGGCGGGACTTTCCAGCTGCACGGATGGCACGGCCTGATCGAGCGCGATGGTTTGGCCTTGCTCAGCCAACGCTTCTAACGCGGCGGCTTCTTCAGCCTGCAACGACGGCATATCGTCCAAACCCCGCAGGCCAAAATGCTGCAAGAAGGCAAACGTCGTGCCGTATTGAATGGGACGGCCCGCNNTCGCAGTTCACGCCGCGCACATGTTCGATCTGCGCGCGCGTCACCGGCTGCTGATAGGCAATGATCGCCAGTGTTTCCAACGCGGGCTTGGACAGTCGCGTCGTCAGATCGAGGCCCAGGAACTTTTCGACGTACGGCGCGCATTCGGGCTGCGTGGTCAACTGCACCTTGTCAGCCTTGCGCTGCACGCGCACGCCGCGCGTCGCTTGCTCGACTGCGTTCAATTCGGCCAGCGCTTGTTCCACGTCCGCCAGTTTCACATTGAGGGCCTCTGCGATTTGTGTTACGGGCACGGGCTCGCTGGCGACGAACAGCAAGCTCTCGACCATCACCGGCAAGGGATACGGCAATTGCTGATTGCTGATTGCTGATTGCTGATTTTTGTGTTTCGGAGCGGCAAGCTCGGGCGTATCAGTCATTGATAATTGTTCATTGAACATTGATCATGGTTTATTGTTCTGCGATTATAGCATAGGCGACTTGCGGCGGCGCGCGATGAGCCAGCCAACGCTGAGAACGACGATCATCCCAATCGAAATGGCTGCGCCGTTAGCGAACGATTGCGGCTGATAACGGAATTCCACACGATGCTGACCCGCCGAAATTTGTACGGCCCGAAAGAGAAGATCGGCCCGCTCGATGTGTGCCGGCTGCTCATCGACCGTCGCGGTCCAACCGGGATAGTAGGCGTCGGTGAGGACGAGATAGCCGTCGCGCGAAGAGGTGACGTCGATCACGACCCGCTCAGGTGAATAGGAAACGATAGAGGGAATGAGAGACGGAGAGATAGAGAGAGGATTCCCTCCTTCCCTCTTTTCCTCTTTCGCTCCATCTTTCGCCAAGATCACCGTTTGCGCCGGATCAAACATCTCAGCCTGCATCAACTGAACGGCCTCGTCATCATTCGCCGCAGAGAGCGCAGCACTGACAAGGAAGGCACGCGGCAGCACCGTGCTATTTTCGTAAATCTTCACATCGCCGGAATGCACCAGTTCAAACTGACCCTGCGGCGCGATGACGAATGATTGGAAGGCGCCGTTCTCGGAATCCACCAGTGCCAGACCATGCAGGGTTAGTCCGGCCACGCCCGTGATCCGCAAGAACTTCACATGATGCGGCACGTCCCAGGCTAAACGCACTGCCGATCGGCCCTCTTTCGTCTCGATCGGCCGATCGATCAACGACAGTTGTTGGCGGGAGCCGTCTTCGAAAGCGACCTCAACTTGCGCCAACGTATCGTCGCCATGCGGATCGGAATACACCACGCTCAACGCATCGGCTGTTAGTGACGGCAAGTGAGTGGTCGATATCGTCTCACCAGTCGTCAACGGAACGGTAAAGCGCAGATCGTGCAACACACCGTCATACCACTGATCGCCCACCTTATCGGTGATGATATACCGTGCATTCATCAAGTCGAGCCAACGCGCCGCCGGGATCGATGTGAGTTGTTCGCGCAGGCGGCCATCGGTTTGGATCAGCGCCGGATCGAGGAACAGTTTCTGAAACGCAAGGTAGTTCTTCAAGGGCAGCACACCGCCATCGTAGCCATCGACCGCCGGCAAGCGATAATACAGTGGCAGATTCGGCGCAATGATCTCTTTCATCTTGGTAGCGACGATCAAATCATAGAACGCATTCTCGGAAAGTTGATCGCCGAAGATAGATTTGAGTTCGGTCGTGTCGCCGGGGTCGAAGAAGATGTCGGAGATCGAGAGGAAGCGATCAGGTGGCGTACCCCCCTGCCCGGCCTGCATCAAATAAGTGACGGGCGGGCGCAGGCTCAACAGCGCATCGGGCGCAGTAGCGCGCGAATTGTAAGTGAGTTGGCGAGTGGCAAGGAAGAGTTCGCAAGAGGCAAGAAGCAGGAAGCAGGAAGTAATGAGTAACGAGTAATGCGTAAAACGTAAAGCGCAAAACGTAAGGGCGAGCGTGACGAGCAGCGCGCCGAGCCAGAGCAGAAGCGTTAGAGTCGCAGGTCGATCGAACGGGCCGGAAGATCCAGCGGGAGTAAGCCCGGCGCTGATCCAGACAAGTCCAAGCAAAGCCGCGATCACGGCAAGGGCAGGCAGCACTGACTTCCAAGTGACTCTGTGCTCACGCAACGCATCAAGACCAACACCCGCTAACAGCGATCCGGAAAAGGCAAACAGCACAATCCAGCGGGCAGGCGCACGAAAGAGATCGAAGCCGGGAATCTTGAGCAGGAGATAGTACAGCGGATTGTATCCGCCGAGCGCAAAGAACAATCCGATGAACGCCACGACCGCAACGGCGCGAGTCTGTGACGTAGTGCGCCGCCAAGTGGTGACACCCATCGTCAGCAGCATCAACGTGACAATCGAAAAGAACGCCGTGAATTCACCGCCGGCCGGAAGCGCACCTTCGTAATCCGGCAACAACACACGGCCCAGCAAACGCGGATCGAGCGAGAAGGATACGGCCAGGTTCGTCGGCAGGCCGCCGCTCCGCGCCGAGTTGCGCGTGAGCTCGAACGTGGGGAGAAGTTGGATCGCCGAGAGGGCGACGGCGATAAGAGCGGCAAGCAGGAGAGGCAACAAGTAATGCGTAAAACGCAAAACGTAAACGCGCCAACCACATGGGCGCGCGACAAAAGCAGACTCGATGATCTGCCATAGTGCATAGAACCCTAAGCCGACCAGCGTGATGAAGACCGACTGGGTATGACCGGCCAGCAGTTGTACAGTGATCAGCAACGCTAACGGAATCCATTTTGAATTCCGAATTCCAAATTCCGAATTCGACCTTACGGCAAATTCATAGGCCAGGAACAGCCAGCCCATCCATGCCAGCCCTTGCAGTTGATTCACATGCTCGATCTGCGTGCCGAGGTAGCCGCCCAACCCGAACGAGATCGCCGCTAAAAATGCGGCCGCGCTCGAGAGCCGCACGCTCCGCGTCGATCGGGCAAAGACATACGTGCCACTCGCCGCGATGAAGATGTGCAGCACAATCGTCCAGTTGATCGCGCGCGTAGTCTCCAGCCATGACATCAGCAAGTTGAACGGATAGAAGAAGCCGGCCTGACTGTTAGCCATGAAGGGCGCGCCCATGAACAGATACGGATTCCACAGTGCCACGCGCCCCTCGCGCACAGCCGCCATCGCAAAGTCGCGATAGGGATAGAAGTAATAGAAGATGTCACCGCGCGCGATGATGAGATTAGTGAAGGCGAGTTTCCAAAAGAAAGCGAGTACGAGCGCGAGCAGCGCACCTAGCGCGATAAGGTCTTTACGATTGAGAGAATGAGGGAATGAGGGAATGAGGGATGACATGCTGACACACTTCGCGTGACAAGATGATACGCATTACGTTTTACGTATCACGTTTTACGATCTGGTAGATGGTGAATGATGTTTGCCCGAAACGGTTTTGTGTCGTGACCACCGGCGTCAAAGTATACCCCACCTGCTCGATGGCGTCGATCACTTTGTCGGGTGCTTCACGCGCCGGAAAGATCACATAGCGAGCATCGTCTTTCGCAAACACGCGTAGATCATCGGCCAGGGCCGCAGGCGTGTCGAAGTAGGCCAGGTACACAAAGCCATCGCCCAAGTAGTAACCCAGTTCCCACGCCAACCAATGATCGTAGACCACGGTGCCCGGTGGCAGTGCCTTTAGATAATCGGCCACCCGTTCGATGCCGTCGTTCGCGCCGTGATCGCCGCCGATGGGATAGCCAGAGCGTGAGGCGACTACGCCAAATGGCAGAATGGCGAGAGTGATGATGGAGAGAAGGAGGGAGGGAGGGAAAGAGAGATGGAGAGATTTGAAGACAAGAAGACAAGACGACAAGAGGACAGGAAGTGAACGGCCAAAGAGCAAAGCGACGACAGGCACGAGGATAAGTAAGTAGCGATCCCAGACGGGAAAGGCGAGCAACCAATGGAGCGCCAAAAAGCCGATCGAGTAAGTGAATAACCACAGATCGACCCAGGCAGCGCGGGTGCGAGCGTCACGCGTGAGATCACGTTGGAGCAAGATCGGCAATCCGATCAACCCCAGCGCCCCAACGATCGGGCCAAAGAAGTACGGCAAGAAGTTCAACCAGCCGGTGAGACGCGGCCCAAGCTCGCTGGCGTAGATCACGCGGATTCCTCCGTAGTTGATCGTCTGTTGCACCCAGAACGGCAAGCCGCCACGCGCGCGATCCCAGAGAAGGACGCAGGTGGCAATGACGACGAAGCTAGTTGCGAATCTGATTGAGGGATGGAGGGACGGAGAGACAGAGAGCCGTGTTTCCTTGTTTCCTTGTCTACTCCAAAACACTAGAATCAGCGGCAGAAAGAACAGCCCTTGCACTTTCGTCGCAAAAGACAATCCCAACAACATGCCCGCCCAGCCCGCTCGACCACGCGAAGCAGCGACGAGCGACGCCAGGCCGAACATGACCATCAGCGGATCGAGAAAGGCCGTCGGGGCAAAGAGAATGGCGAAGGGTGACAGCGCCAGCAGCAATGCCGGGATCACGCTCTCGGCGTACCACTCCCCCTCTCCTGATTCGGCGTTTTTTTGAATCGGGAGCCCCACAGGGGTGCTTCGCGAAGAGGGCCGGGGGGTGAGGCTCCGCGCCAGTTGATACAACAGCGGCACGCTGATCACACTGGCGATCAGGTTCGGCACGCGCGCGGCAAGTTCGCTTTGCCCGAAGATGAAGTAACTCAGCGCCGTGAGATAGATGAGCAGCGGCGGCTTATCGACCGGCACACCGGCCAGCAGCAGATTTTCGCCGCGCGCGATCTTCAACGCCCAAGTGCTGAATAACGCCTCGTCGGGATGAAAGCGGTTATCGAACAGCGGGCCGAGGCGCAGGGCAAAAGCAATCAGACAGATGAAAATGATGGTTGAGTGCCGCATATTGAAGGTTGATTTTAAGTGCGCCAACATACGGCGAAGTCTACCATGAAAGACCCGGTCTCATGAAAATCGGTTACAATAGCGGGCGTTGCGCATCTTCACGAGGAGTCATTTTGATGGCATTCGAGCATCCGTTTGTTACCACCCTGATCGGTAGTTTTCCCTATCCTGATGGAACCGAGTTATGCCCGCGTCTGGCGCGTGAGATTCAAATCCCCGCGTGGCCGCAATTGCCACGCCGCACGTTCCGCGAGAACATGTACACGCAGTACAGCGCCGGCTTGCCCGGCATCGTCGTCGATGACGCTCAGCAGAAAGTCACCTTTGACACCAGTGGCGATTTATCCAACGCGCTGGAAGAATTCTACGGGCGTTATCTGGCCGACGATATCGATTCATTTGCGTTGTCGCCTGATTACGCCGCCGGCTTCTACACGATGCTGGACACCTTGAAATCCACTGCGGGCGAGTGGGCCAAGGGGCACGTCACTGGGCCGATCAGCTTCGGCCTCACTGTCGTCGATCAAGATTTGCGGTCAAGTCTCTATAACGAACAGTTGGCTGATCCCATCGTGAAGCAGATCGCGTTCAATGCACGCTGGCAGGTGCGGCAGTTGAAGCAGGCGCGATCGAATATCATCATCTTCGTCGACGAACCGTACATGGCTTCGTTTGGATCGGCCTTTATCAGCCTGAGCCGCGAGCAAGTGGCGACCATGCTGAACGAAGTCTTCGATGCGATTCACGCCGAAGGCGCGCTGGCCGGCGTGCACTGCTGCGGCAACACCGATTGGTCGGTGCTGATGGAAACGTCGGTGGATATTCTCAATCTGGATGCGTATGAGTATTTGGACAACCTGGCGCTCTATCCGCACGAAGTGCGCGCCTTTCTCGATCGAGGCGGCAACCTCGCGTGGGGCATCATTCCCAACAATGAAGGGATCTTCAACGTCACGCCGGAGGGATTGGCGCAACGTCTGCGCGAGGGTATTCAGTTGATCAGCGATAAAGCGCGCGGACGCGGTGTAACGATCGGGGCGGCGGAATTCGCACCGCGCAGCCTCATCACCACCGCGTGCGGCCTCGGCCCCACGACGATCGAGATTGCCGATCGCGCCGTGGAGACGTTGGCGCGCACGGGAGAAGTTTTGCAGCGTGGATAGAGCAAACAGAAACCGGGTTTCTACCTTCATGACTGCTTGTTAGCCAAGACGTAGAAACCCGGTTTCTTGTTGTCACAAACGATTCGCGCCGGACGATCATCCGGCGCGAGCAAATTGATAAGAATCCGCGTTTATCTGCGTCAATCAGCGTCCTATAAAATCTTCGCCATCATCCCCGCCACCGCTTGATATAGCGGCGAATCGTCACTCAACTCCACCAAAGGCCGCGCACTGAATTCAAATTCTTTCGCCGTGTCATCATGCGGCACCACGCCCAACAGCGGAATATCCAACTGCTTGATGCGATCCAGCAACGGTGCAGGCGCCTCGCCATTCACGTCATTGAGAATGAGATAACTATTCTCAATGTGAATATCGAGTTCCTTGCGGAAGCCCGCAATGCGCTCGGCGGCGACGATGCCGCGCTGGGTCGGATCGGTCACGATGAGCAAATGCTGCACATCACGCGTGGTGCGGCGGCTGAGGTGTTCCATGCCCGCCTCGTTGTCGATGACGACGTACGTGTAGTTCTTACTCAGCGCATCGATCACTTCACGCAGGTTGTGATTGACCGCGCAGTAACAGCCCTGTCCCTCGCCGCGTCCCATGGCAATGAGATCGAACTTGCCGCCTTCCGCTAAAGACGATCGGATGTGGTAGTCCAGATACTCGCGCTTGCTGACACCGCCCTCCAGCGCGCCCATCGCCGCGCCACCCACCAGCAGCGATTGCTTGACCTGTCCCAGCATGTCCTCGCGAATATCGCCCACCGTCCATTCCAAATCCAGCCCCAACACCATGTTGAGGTTACTGCTCGGATCGGCGTCAATCGCCAGCACCGCGCCTGGCTGCGTCTGCGCCAGATATTTGATCACCATCGCCGAGATGGTGGTTTTGCCCACACCGCCCTTGCCCGCTAAGGCAATCGTCGTCGTCATCTCTTCCCCCCCTCAATCTGTACGCCACTAGAGCAAGTTCCAGTTTGGTTTACGACTTCTGGAGTGGAGCCTTTAGGCGGATTCCGGCTACGCCCAGCGGCCCGCCGCCGCAATACGGCGGATACGGGCAAGCCTCGAGTCCAGATCGTAAATCAACATGGGAACCGCTCTAAGGCAAATGTTGTTCGAACATCCACCCATAGAGTTCTGGATCGTCATAAGCGCGCTTGAAAGATTCACGGTGGTCCGCATCAGGATACAGCGTGAAGCGCACTTCAACGCCGCACTTTTTCAAAGCGTTCACCAGCAGTTGCGCTTTCTTGGGCAGCACAATGTCGTCCTGCGCGCCGTGAAACACCCAGATGGGCACGTCTTTGATGTCGCAGATATTGCGCGGCACAATATCCTGCTCGGAATCATAACCGCCGGCGATGGGCACTAAGGCCGCAAAACGCTGCGGATAGCGCACCGCCATGGCCCACGCGCCAAAGCCGCCCGTGCTATAACCGGTGAGATAGACACGCTTGGGATCCACCGCGTAGTTGGCTTGAACATGATCGAGCAAGGCATTCGCCAGATCAAGTTCTGCTCCCCACCACACGACATCCTTCGGCGCTTGCGGCGACAACACAACTGCCGGAAAATCCAGCGTAGAAGTGAGTAGTTTGGGAAGACCGCTAGTCATTAACGCTTCTGGATCATTGCCCCAGACGTCCGAACCATGCAGAGACAGAATGAGCGGCCACTGCTGCTGCGGGTCCTGACCGTATCCGCCGGGCAAGTAGAGTAGATAGCTGATCGTGGCCGTGCGCGTCACACTTTTCGTGCCAACGATGTTTAGATCGATCGAGTAGGCATGTTGGCCGATCGGCTTGAGCGAACCGTCGCCGGGCAAAGGTGTGCTGACCACGGCGGGCGTGGCAGACTCGATCGGTGATCCCTGCGACGGCGGATCCTGCTCATCAGGCAGTGACTGCTGCAACAGCCAATCATAGAGTTCAGAATCGCGATAGGGCAGCACACCGGACGCCGCGTGCGTAGCCTTGGGAAGCAGCGTATAACGCACATCACTGCCGCACGCGCGCAGCGCTTCCACCAACACCTCGGACTGCGCGGGTTTGACGGTTTCATCCTGCGCGCCATGAAACACCCAGATAGGCTTGGCCGCGAGATCGCAGATGTTGGACGGCACGGCGTCGCCGCCAAACTCCCAGCCGCCGGCCACCGGCACGAGCGCCGCAAACCGATCGGGGGAGTTCAATCCCAACGCCCACGCGCCGAAGCCGCCCAGACTGAAGCCCGTCAGATAAATGCGCTGCGGATCGATCGTGTACTGTTCTTCGATCCAATCGATGAGCGCGTTGAGCATCGCGCCTTTGTCATTCCACCCGTCACCGGGCGCCAATTGCGGTGACACGACGACGAACGGCAAATCCGATCGGTCTTGTAGAATTTGCGGCAGCCCGATGCTGGTCAAACGCTGTGGATCGGTGCCGCGTTCGCCGGCGCCATGCAGAAACACGATCAGCGGCCAACGGCGCTGCGCATCACGTCCATAATCGGCAGGCAGATAGAGCAGACCCTCGACTTCTTCCCCGTGCGCGTCACCCGTATTTTGTGGAATTTGCAGCGTGGTCGAAAACGGCTGCTGCGCGCTGACGGGCTGAGGCGTGGCCGTTGCAGTTGGCGCGGGTGTCGGCGTCGCTGGAATGATCGCGCGCGGCTGCGCCAAGGTGGGCGCGATCGTTGGAATCGCCGCCGGTGCAGCCGAGGGTTGCGGCCTCGCCGCACAGCCGCTCATCACGATCAGCAGCAGTGCGATGACGCCCCATTGTGAATGCTTCATCACACCTCGTCTAACGTACGCACCATGGCTTCTCCGACGGAGTGCAGCGCAGGCACGAGATCGATCTGAAGTTCTTTCGCCGCGCCAAAAGAAGGCCGGCCGTCGTATCCGTCAAGACACCCACCCGGTTCACATCCCTCATTTGAGCGATTGCTGCAACAACCAGTCATAGAGTTCCGGGTCGGCATAAGCCCGATTCGACGACCCCAGATGATCGGCGTCAGGATACAACGTGAAGCGCACATGGCCCGGACAATTTTGCAGCGCCTGAACCATAGCGGTCACTTGATCGGGTGACAGGGACTGATCGAGCGCGCCGTGAAACACCCAGATGGGTACCGACTTGAGATTACAGATGTTCGGCGGCACCACATCGGCGGTCACATCATACCCGCTGGCCACCGGCACAATCGCCGCAAAACGCGCGGGATATTTCAAAGCCAGCGCCCACGTGCCAAAGCCGCCCATGCTCTGCCCCGTCAGGTAAATGCGTTTGGGATCAACGGCATAGTCCGTCTGGATCTGATCCAACAAGGCATTCAACATATCGACCTGATTGCTCCACCAATTATCCGGCAGCGACTGCGGCGACAACACGATAAATGGAAAATCTGAACGCGTGGTTAAGAACGCCGGGATACTGTAGCGTGTGATGTCGAGCGGGTTGTAACCCCGTTCGCTGGCGCCATGCAAAAACAGAATCAACGGCCAGCGGCGCTGCGGGTCCTGACCATAGTCGGCGGGCAAGTATAACAGAAAATTGACGTCGACCGTGCGCGTGACACCATCATCATCAACCACTTGCAGCGAAGTTGAATAAGGGAACTGACCAAGCGCCGGGGCTGGTGTTGGATCAGGCTCGGCTGTGGCAGCCGTTTCGCTGGAAGCGGACAATGGGGTGGACGATGGCAGCGCCGTGGGCAGCACGGGGGTCGTCACTGGAATAAGCGTAGGAGATGAAGCTGTCGTCCGAGTTGCCAGTGGATGCGAAGCCAGCACGGCTTGCGCCGCAATCGGTTGCGGCTTACTGGCACAACCGATGAGACTGCTCAACCCCACAAGCACTACGGCCACTCTTATCCAACGACCCAATGAGAAATACGCCTTCAACTTTCAGCACTCATCTCTGCGCTAGGCTCGCTCAACGCGCGCGCCATATCCCTGGCCGACTGCCGCATGCGTCGTTCTGGCATCAAGCCGACTTCACCTTGCATCCAGGTCTTTGATCATCCGCGCCGCGGCCGCCTGCAACGCCGGCACATGATCGTAGACGGGCACGCCCAACCGATCGGCTTCTTGCACTTTCAGATCCGCCGGAAGAAATCCCAATAGAGGAATGTCCGGCGTTTCGTTGCGCAAGAACGCTTCCTCATCGGCGTTACGCACTTTGTTGCCCACCAGCCAGAAGCGCGAGAGACCGATGTCCTGCGCCAACTGCTTGATCTGCGCGGCAGTGCCCAGACTGCGCCGCGTCGGCTCGACGACGATGATCATCGCATCGACGAAGTCCACCGTCGCCCGACCGAGATGCTCCACCCCGGCGTACATATCCAGAATCAATACATCCTCTTTGCGAAACAACAGGTGCGTGAACAGCGTCTTGAGCATGGCGCTTTCCGGGCAGATGCAGCCCGATCCGCCCAGATCGACCGAGCCCATCTCGAGCAGCTGCACACCTCGATAGGTCACGCTGAACCGATCGGGAATATCGTCCACGCGCGGGTTGATCGTGAAGAAGCCGCCGCGTGTGCCCGGTTTCGCGCCGGTGCGTTCCTCGATCAATTCGTCCATCTCCGCGATCGGATGCAGCTGCTTCCGCAGCTCATCGGGAAAGCCCAGCGCGCCCGCCAGGCACGGCGAGGGATCCGCATCAGCTGCCAGCACATGGCGTCCCGCGTCTGCATAAGCCTGCGCCAGCAGCGCCGCTAACGTTGTTTTTCCTACTCCACCTTTGCCACTGATTGCTAGCTTCATCGTTCAGCCCTCATCCTGCATCCTTGGATAATCCTCTTCGTCGAGCTTCTTCACGCAGGGCCAGCATGATGGCCGCCACATCCATCGTGCTCACGCACATCTGCCGCGCGCGCTTCAGCGCATCATCCGACCACAGCGTTCTGCTGGTCAACACTTCCTCGTCGTTCTGCATGACCAGCTGCAGCATCATTTCCAGACTCACGTCATCCTCGGGTGTGACGAAGTGCACACAATACGAGCAACGTCCGCAGCGCCGCACATCGTAACCGGTGGCGGCTTGCACGATACTGCGGAGTGTGGTGGGCGGCGGCTGATCGTTCATAGGCTTTGGTCGGGGCAGACCTGGCAGGTTCTCGCCCTGTCATCCAGTCGAGTGAGTCTGGCTAGTTTGCTCCTGGCAAGTCAGTTTAGATCGTCACGGAAAAACCTGCCAGGTCTTACGCGCCTTACGATCTGATCATCGTCAACATCATCTTGAACTTCGTCAGCGCTTTCACGGCATGTGGATCATTGGCCGGCATGATAATGAGATCGCCGGCTTTGAGTTGATGCGGCTGGCCCGAGATCGTAATCTCCGTTTCACCATCCAGCGCCTGCACCAGCGCATCATACGGCGCGGTGTGTTCGCTGAGTTCCTGTCCCGCATCAAACGCAAACAACGTCACCGTGCCCGTCTTCTGATTGATCAAGGTGCGGCTGACCACCGCGCCCTCTTGATAACCGACCAACTCCACGGTATGCAACACCTGTGCCGCTAAATCCTCAGCCATTTGACTCTCCCTCTGACAGTCCTCGACGGTGTGCCTCTTCTCGCAAAGCGCGCAGCACCGCCGGAATATCCAGTTGATTGGTACAGATGTGAGCGGCCTCGCGCAATACCTCATCCGACCACACGGTATGGCACGTTAACACCCGCTCGTCATTGACTAGAATCCACTGCATCACCATCGACAGGCTGACGTCGCCTGCGCCTTCGGTAATTTCCTCGCACAGCGCACAACTACAGCATTTGCTCACATCTTGCCCGGTCTGTGACAATACGATCGAGCGCAATGAAACCGCATATGTTTTCATCCCTGCCTGACTCGTCACTGCCATCAGCCCACTGCCTTAAGCACCCGCAGCACACGCAGGGTCACCCATTTATTGGGCTGTTGCTTGATCCCAAAATCCACCCAGGTCTTGCCGGTATAGTCGTACTCCAACGACCAACGGCCTTGATCATCTTGTTTGTCACGAATGATCGCCAGCGCATTCGCCAGGCGTTTATCGCGGCCATAACCCAACGCGGCTAAGGTCCCGACATTCTGCAACAGATCAGTCACGTAGAAGACCGGAAAGCCGAACTTCCACCAACTCCGATTGGGCTTGGCATCATTCCGAGTTGGGTACGCCGCCGTCGCCGGATCGACGCTGAAGAGAAACTCGACTCCCTGTTGGATGGCGCGCTTCACCAACGGAGTGCGCAGCTTGATCGGCATGTGGCTGAAAGCCAACATCACCTTGATCGCGCCCCACGCGCAAGGTCGCTGACCATTCGCACCACAGGCAAAACCCGGCCCGCACTTGTAAGCATAGTAACGCACCGCCGCGTCACGATCGGTGATCGGAGCGATGCCTTCGCCCGTCACCGTGCGCGCCATCCAATCGAAAGCCCCGGCCAAGCGGGAATCGTCGTAGCCCAGTTCGAGCAGCGCCCAACATAGATTGCCTTGCAGACAATCGACGGTGCCCGATGGCGCGGTCGAGGTGGAGAATTGTCCGCCTTCCGTCAAATTGTGATCAAGGAGATACGCGCAGGCATGCGCAATACGCTTGTCTTCTTCGACCGACGCGCCCAATTGTGCCAGCAAGATAATCGACCACACCGTGGAGCGATACTTCGGATTGTAACCCGGGCCGGGTCTGGCCCAGTAACCTGCTTCATCCATCTCGGCCAAGATCGCGGCAATCGGCCCATGTTGGTGCGCAGCTTTGCGTGCAGCACGCAATTCACGCGAGTCGGCAGGAAGTTCCATCAAATCCCGCAGTGCCAAATAGCGCACACCGGGATCATCCTTTTCCAACAGCCACGGCAACGGATCGCCTTTCAACTGTGTTGACCAGGACATTGACTCATACCTCCTACAAAAAGGCAGAAACCGGGTTTCTCCACTCCAAATGGAATGGAAGGTTTAGCACGGAGAAACCCGGTTTCTATATTGCGCAGGCTGGTTACATTGTAGCAGGATTCAGAAGGAATCAGTAGACAATCTCGGTGCTGGGGACGTAAACGCGAATCGCCGCGTTGCCATTCACCGGACACTTAAATTCACAGATACCACAGCCGATGCACCGGCTGCGATCGACGTGCGGCAACTGCACGGTGACGGTTGATCCATCGGGTTGCGTAAAGTCGCGCTTCTCCAGATAGACCGCCTTTTCCGGCAGCGGGCACATTTCCTCACAGACGATACACGCACCGTGATCAGCCCACGCGATGCAGCGATTCTGATCAATGTACGCCTTACCGATTACCTGTGTTCGCTTCTCATCTAGGCTCAATTTCGGAATGGCCTGTACCGGGCACACCTGCCCGCACGAATTGCACGAGTAAGCGCAGTAGCCCAGACGCGGAATCAACAGCGGCGTCCACCAGCCTTCCAGACCCGCTTGAGTGAACGCCGGTTGCAGGCCGTGCGTGGGACAGGCCCGCACACATTCACCGCAGCGCAGACACTTGTCGAGCAGATCGCTTTCACTGACGCCCGGTGGCCGCAGGAGATGATCGTCCGTGCGTTGATGGACGGCCTCACTACCGAACAACGCCACACCGCCGATCGCTAACGTCGCCGCTGCGAGGAACTGCCGCCGTGACGGATCGTATGCTTGGCGCGCTGCAAACAACTTCTTTGCTTTTTGCTCTCCGACCGCGTCCTTGCGGTCGATCCCATCCGCGCGGACGCGGATGGGGAGCAGTTTATAACGCGGCTGAAATTCGATCGTGCTGCGCGGGCAAACGTCCAGGCATTCCAGACACAGCGTGCATTCAGCCGGATCGCTGGCGTAGTGCTTGCTCGCATCGACCGTGCCGGTGGGACATACCACCGTGCACAACGTGCAGCCTTTGCACTCTTCGCTCACTTCACGCCGCAGCAACGCTCCGCGACTGATCCAACCCAGCAGTCCACCCAACGGACACAAATAGCGGCACCAGAAACGCGGCGCGATCAAATTCAGTACGATGATGCCGATAAACACCGCGCCGAACAGCCACGCATCCCGATAATATTCCGGCTGGCTCGGCAAGATCGCCGGGCGCAGCCAGCTATCGATCGACGAGATGGGATCCGACAGGAACGGCACGTGGTACAACGTCGTCTCGACCGAAGTCACGATCTGATCGGTGGCGGGCCACAGGCTGGTGCTGAACGTGCGGACGAAGATCGTCAGTGGATCGAAGATCAGCAGCGTCAGGTTGCCGAACAACGCCGCGACCAGGATCACGATCAATAAGCCATACTTCACCGATCGCCATCGATTGGAAACGTTGGGTTGCTTATCGCGCAGCGTTCGCTTGCGCAGCGGGATCAGATCGAGCACGGTGCCGAGCGGGCACAACCAGCCGCACCACGCGCGCCCGGCGATCACGGTCAACAGCACCGTGAAGAGGACGACCGTCGAGCCGAGCAAAAACGATCGGCTGGAGAGGGCCTGCGCCAGCACCGCCAGCGGATCGAGCCGCATGATCATATTGACCACCTCGGGCGGCCAACCGCCGCGGCGCATCATGATCAACAGCACAATCACGATCAACAGCGCCGTGATCTGCACGATCTTGCGTGCGGTGATCCAGCGCCCGATTGATTTACGCGCCGACATTGATTTCCTCGATGTGCAGGTTCTTGAGATCGCTGCGCCCCAGTCCACGCTGCGTCCCGGCTTTAACGTACGCTAGATCTTCAGGTTGCATGCCGAACAACGTCGCCGCATAGCTGTCCGCCGCCACGATGTCGGCGCTGGCGATGATCGTATTCATCTGCTTCACGTCGTTCAGGTTGCCGCCCGTCGGGCCGTTCGCAGTCAAGATGCGCACCGCATCAACCACGATGAGTTGGGGCCGCATCAAACTGGCAAGATCGGTCAACCGCTCGCCCATATCGCCGTGAATGGCCGGTCGGTCCCAGATCAGCCCCATGAGATTCTTCATGCCCAACGTCAACCGCGCCAGACTGTGATCCTTGGCAATCGGCACATCGATCAACACATCGGCCTTGAGCGCTTCATCGTAGATTCTGCTCTGCTTCAACGACTTGGCGTCTGGGATGTTGGTGGACACAAATTTCATTCGCGACATGATCACCATCTCGCCGCCCGCCGCCTTCACTTGATCGGCGATACCGCTAATCTGATAGGCGTCTTCGGCCGTTCCGCCAAAAGGATTGTCCATCACCCGTACACTGCGCGCGCCCGCTTCAAAACACAGCTTCACCAAGGCGCCGACGACCCATGGATTAGTTGTCGCAGCGTATTCGTAGGTGTGATAGGCCACGCAGATGTTGGGCTTGATGATCACGCTGGCCTCGCGCGGCACAAACCGTTCCATACCGCCCAACGCGGCGATGGCGCGCCGTACCATCGCTTCCGGCTCACCCGATCGCGCCACGACGAGATCGGGCGAGATCGCCGGGGTCGAAGTAGGTTCCGGCACGCTGGTCGCTGGCGTTGTGGCAGGCTGTGCCGCCATCGCGGTGGGCCTTGCGGTCGGCACAGCCACTTGCGCCGCTGAAGTGGGAATCGCAGTTGGTTGAGCCGCACGTGCCGCTTGAGTGGGTGACACCGGGCGCGCTTCATTCGCGCCACAGGCCGTCAAGAATTGATTGAGCGTCGCCGCTCCTAATCCGGCAGCTGCTCCGCGCAAAAAACGTCGTCGATTGATCGGGGTTGTCATGTGAAAATACTCCTTTCGATTGAAGCCTACACCTTGACGCGCGTGACCAACGCTTCCAGATACCGCGACTTGACCTGCTGAGTCGCCAGCGCCTGCTTGATCGGCGGCAAACGCAGAATTACGCCGAGAATCGCACCCATCATCCGATGACTCACCAGGGCCTGGTTGTCGAAGATCAAGTCTTGTAAGTTGCCGCGCTCGATCGCCATCACGACAATGCGATGCGTCGAATTTAACGGCGTGATGATGCGCTCGGGGCGTGCGTCCAGCAGCAGGCTCTTGGTCGGGCAGACGCGCACGCACACGCCGCAGCCCAGGCACACGTCTTCATCAAGTTTGGCCTTGCGTTTGTTGGGTTTATGCGGATCGTTGGCCGAGACCAGCGTCATCGCTTCAACCGGACAGATGTTGGTGCATTTGCCGCAGCCGTTACACACCTCGCTGACGATGCGCGGGATGTAGTTGGTGGAATGAATGGGCATCAGCGCGCCGAACTTGCGCAGGCCAATCATCGCTTCGCAACAGCAGCCGCAGCAATTGCAGATGAAGGCCACACCATCGCGCACGTTATCACCGAACTGCACCAGGTTCAGATCGTAGGCCTTTTGCAGCAGATCGCGGCCCTCCACCTGATCGACACGGCGAGCATACCCATGGCGGATCAATGAATCCGCCGTGCCGCCGAAGGTCATGCAGATGTCCAACGGCTTGTCGCAGGCCTGATCGATGTGCTGCTTCTTATGACGGCAATAGCACAAGCTGACGCCCATATGCCTGGCGGTGTGAATCACCTCGCTGGCACGTTCGTAATCGAGGACTTGCAGTGAAGTCGCATCCTGAGCGGAACGCAGTGGAGTCGAAGGACGCGACTTCATGCTTTGCTCAAGCGCCGGCTCATTGACAAAGACACGGCCCGGCGGCGTCTCACCGTCGAGCAGCAAGGCGCGCATGAAATCTTCTTCGACGGTGACGTACTCGTAGAATAATTCGCTCAGCAGCTTCTGATCGATGTCACCGCGCACGCGCATCATGCTGAATTCGAAGAAGCCGGCCATCGGCGGCGGCAAAACGTAGATCGTGTCGCCATTCCGCACTGGCATGTCCAGCAGAATCGCGCGTGAAGCCAAGCCTTCCAGGACGTTGCGCGCTTCGGTTTCATCGAGATGCCAGATAGCCGCGGCCTTCTTCGCCGTGAAGGGTTTGATGGGCAATTGAGACACGAGCGCCGCTTCGCGCTCGCTAAAGAGCAGCGCCAGAATCTTGAAGAGCAGATCCGTTGGCGGTGCGCCCTGCGGGAAGCGGTTCAACCGAGCGGTGAGTTGATCATACGCGGATTTTGAGGTGAGATGTGCCATATGCGTCTCCACGCGTCATTGCGAGCGCTTCCGCCTGGCGCGCCTCCGCCGCAAAGCGGCGGGTAAGGCGTCAGCGAAGCAATCTTTCACCTGGTCAGCAGGAGATTGCTTCGTCGCCAACTGCGCTCACCTGCCCCGCGCCGTTGGCGGGGTCGCAATGACGCTATCACTTCCACAATTCTTTCATGAACTTCAACTTCTCCACATCGTGATATGCCTGCCCGCCCTCATGATGATTGAACTCATACACTTTGATCTGCTTCGGCCCGGCATAGTGATTATAAGCAGCGAACACGGTACGCGGCGGACAAATCTCGTCCATCAAACCGGCGGAGAACAATGCAGAACATTGAGCGCGTGCCGCAAAGTTGAGGCCGTCAAAGTAGGACAGCGTATTGAACACGGTTTCAATCTTGGTGCGGTGCGTCTTGCAATAGTGACCAATCTCGTTGTACGGATCGGCATCGGTGATCTCCAGCGCCGATCGATACGCGCACAAAAACGGCACGTCGGGCATGGCTCCAGCCAGATCGGGCACGAGGCCCGCTGCGGCCAGCGTGATGCCGCCGCCTTGACTGCCCCCCGTCACCACGATGCGCTGCGGATCGACGACGGGATGCGAGCGGGCCGCTTCGATGGCGCGCACGGCATCGACGAACACGCGGCGATAGTAGTAGGTCTGTGGATCGAGAATGCCGCGCGTCATAAAGCCCGGATACTGTGGACTCGATCCAGCGGGTTCCCGATCGGGCGTGTCACCCGATCGCCACGCGCTGCCCTGCCCGCGCGTATCCATCACCAAGTGCGCGCAACCGGCAGTGCTCCACAGCAGCCATTCGTGCGGCAGGCCACGCCCGCCGCCATAACCGATGAACTCCACGATGCACGACAAAGGGCCACTGGCCGATCGGGGCTTGAAGAACCAGCCCTTGATCGACTGACCGTCATAACCATTGAACGTGACATCGTAGGCCTCGATCAACGCCAGTCCGGCATCGACCGGTTCGAACTTCGCGCCGAGCGGAAATGATCGGGCTTCCTGCAACGTCTGCTGCCAGAATGAATCAAAGTCAGACGGCTCGTTGCGCGGAGGAAGATAAGTTTGTAGTTGCTCAAGGGGAAGATCAAAAAACATGCTGGCTCCATTATTACGCAACACGCACCACGCGACAGGCGGCGTAGTGCGTGTTGCGTGAGATTTACAACGGAATCGCCAGCAGTCGTTCGAGTTCGGTCTTCGATTGCTGCGCGATCACGGCATGTTGGCTCTGCCCGTGCGCGTCCATCGTGACGACGGCGGGAAAATCTTTGACTTCGATCACCCACATCGCTTCGGGCACGCCGAACGAGAGCTTGTACACGCCCAACACTTTGACGACGGTCTGCGCGATGAGCGAGGCCGCGCCGCCGATGGCGTGCAGATACACGCCCGGCACATCCGTGCAGCCCTGCAACGTCTTAGGCCCCATGCCGCCCTTGCCGATGACGGCCTTGACGTTGAAGTGGCGCATGACATCGGCTTGATACGGTTCTTCGCGGATGCTGGTCGTTGGGCCGGCGGCCACGAAGCGATAGTCTTTCGTGTCAAGCCCGGCCACCACCGGTCCGCAGTGATAGATCGCGCCGCCGTCGAGCAGCGGCTTGATCGCTTCGTACACTTCGAGATCGTCGCCCTGCGGCTGGCGCGTCTTCTTGATGAATGTGTCGTTCATCCACTTATGCACGGCATCGCGCCCCAGCATCATCACGCCGGAGAGCATGACCGGATCGCCTGTATGCAGATCGAGAATGGCTTCGTTGCTGATGGGTAGAGTTAGTGTTTTCATAGGTTCCTCGAAGTCGTCATTGCGAGCGCTTTTTGCGAAGCAATCTCCGTACCGACAGGGGGATTGCTTCGTCGCCAACAACGCTCCTCGCAATGACGGGCTATTCGTACCTTACTTCCTCGCCGCGCACGATCAGCTTGCGATGACGATGCGCCCAGCACATGTACGACACGGACACAAAGAAGCTGGCCGGCAAGCGATGCCTGCCCGTCATCTTCGTCGCCAAGACCGTCGTCTTGCCGCCGAAGCCCATCGGGCCGATGCCGAGTTGATTGGATTCGTCGGTCAGGCGCTGTTCGAGTTTCGCCAGTTCCGGATTGGCATTCTCGTCTTCCATCGGACGGAACAGCACTTCCTTCGAGGCGTAATACGACGAGCCGCGATCGCCGCCAATCGCCACGCCGAGGATGCCCGGCGCGCAGCCCTGCCCCTGCGCTTTCTGCACCGCATCGAGCACGACTTTGCGCACCCCGGCCAGATCACGTCCCGCGCCGAGTTGAGTGTTGGGCAGCGAATATTGCGCGCCCACATTTTCGCAGCCGCCGCCCTTCAACATCAACTCGACCGTCAACTCATCGCCTTCGACTTCTTCAAAGTGGATCGTCGGGAAAGCGTCGTCGCCGAGGTTGTTGCCGCTGTTCTTCTCGGTGAGTGAATCGACCGCGTTGGGCCGCAGATACGATTTCTTGGTCGCTTCCACAACCGCGTTGCGGATTTGCTCGCGCAGTTTACGCGTGCTCCAGCCCTCGGGATGGTGCACGTAGAAAATCGGCGTGCCGGTATCCTGGCAGATCGGGGTAGAGTTCTGGCGCGACAATTCGACGTTGTCGAGGATCGTGATCAACGCGCTCTGCGCCGCCGAGCCTTTTTCCTCTCGATCGCGCGCCCGTTCCAACGTTTGCTGCACATCGGCTGACAGGTTCGTCGATGTGAAACGGATCAGTTCGACTACTTCGGATGTAAGGTCTCGCATAGATTTGTCTCCATTCGAAAGGTGGATTGCGTATTACACAAGTTTCATCGGCTGCCCAACGTCAACAACGAGCCAACGCCGGGGCCGGTTGCAGCATAAAGTGTATCGTTGTTGGCCCAATCGAGGCCCTGCATGGGCGACTCCGTACTAGCGCCCAGAATGCCCGACTGAGTGAGAAGCGTGTGCTCAGTCCCGTCTGCCACATCGCGGATGACTAAGTTCACTTGTTCATCCAAGGTCCGATAGACATAGGCAATCTTTGAACCATCTGGCGAGAACGCAGCATTCGCCGGGCCGATAAATTCGCCGGACGGCTTCAGTGGAAAGGCTTGGCCGTTACTCAGATCGAGCAGCGCAAAGAAAGACACGTTGGGTTTAGTCGCATACTGCATGGCAGCGGTATACCAGATCAAGGCGCGATCGCCTTTAGCCGATACATCCGCCAGGATAGGTGCGCCCAATTGTTGATCGAATGCGAGCAACTGTCTGGCGTTTTGACCATTGCTATCGGCTATCCACACACCGTTGGTCGGTTCAGATTGTTTCGGGTGATTGATGGTATAAACGATCTTGCCGTTGCTCAGCCAGCGCGGGCCATACCACACGGCGATCGGACCGCTGCCCGCCGCGTCGATAATTTTCTCCGGCGTTCCGCCATTCACCGAGATGCGGTAGAGGGTGGTCAAGGCGTTCGCTCGATCGCTGCGCGAAAAGATCAACGTTTGCCCGTCCGGCGACCAGCCCGGCATTGTGTCCAGCAGAGCGACCGAATCTTTAGGTAGTTTAAGAAAGCTGCCGGACACATTGTCGGGGGTGAGATCAGTGAGCTGGCCGTTCTCAACATCCAGTGTCCAAATGTCGCTCTCGAACATATAGCGAGGCAGGTCTTCGGTGAAGACAACGCGCTGGCTGTCTGGCGACCAGACAAATGATCGCACATCGAGCCCGCCGGTTGTCACCTCGGCGCATTGCTTGTCGGCCAGCGTATCGACGGCGATGAGGCACGCCGACTTGCCTCGTATGGCGGCCAGCCATTTGCCGTCCGGCGAAAGTGAGAGGCTGCGCGTGTTATCGATCTTGAGGTCACGCTGTGCTATGACTTTCAGATCGGCGGCGGCCTTTGAAGCGGAGGGCGGTGCAGGGACGGGTGCCGCGCCGCCACCGCCGCACCCCGCCAACAGCGTGATAATCAATACCGCCCAACAAGCCGGGCGAAAACGAACACTCATGCCTGCTCCATTTCTGCGACCCAATGATGATGCAGATTTCTCGCAGCGATGAAACTGAGGCCGTGTTCGGTCAGCGCCCGCGCGGTGCGATTGAGCGCGTTGTGCTTCTCCAGGTAGTTGCGTTCCAGCAGCGGCATCTCACCACTCTCGATCACTTCATCCTTCGCGCGGAAGTAATCGAGAATGTCCGACGGATGTTCGAGCGCCGGCTCGATGTCGGGATCGCCGCCTTCGTGCTTGGCGGAGATGTTGGGCACGTGCCCGGCCAACTCGAGCAACTCCTCGCGCCGATTGTACGGCTGCCGCACGATCGACTTCCACGTCTCGGTGATGTGATGCTCGAAGCGCACGACGCTCTCGAAGTCGAGTTCGCGGCGCACCTCGGCGCACAGCTCGATGGTCTGGCGATTGACCGAGTTGCTGAAGTTGAAGCCGATAAGGGGCGAAGTCCCGTCGGGGCGCGAGAACATCTTTGCGCCGATCAACGTCCACAGCACCGCAAACGGATTATCGTTACCCATGAACACCGAGATCTTAAACTCGTTATCGATGCCGAGTTTATGCAACAGATAACCCACCAGCACCGTGCCCGGATTCGTGTTGAGCACTTGCCGCGTGCCGTAGGTGGTGTAGTAGTACAGGAACTCATCCGCCCACTTCAACGGATAATCGTTGGGCGAACCGACGCCCGTGAAGTAGCCGGTGATCGTCGCCGGCCCGTTGAGATGGATATTCGATCCGTCGGTGCCTTTGGTGTCCAGCGTCTCCACGTAACTCGCGCCGACGATCTGCATCGCGGCCGCTATCGCCAGCATGTCGCCGTCATCGGCTTCCGACTCTTTCATCTTGCGCACGCGGATGTAGCGACCCGGCATCAACTCTTGATGGGCGATGGCCTGCTTCGCTTCGGCGATCAACCACGGGAAGTATTGCAGTGCGCTGATTTCCAACGTCACCGCGAAGTCGTCGGCAAATTTCAAGGTGTCCGCTTTCGGTCCCAGCACCTTGCGGCGATACTCAGCCTCGCTGATGAATGCGCCTTTGTCACGCTGTTCGATCAGCCAATCGAGATCGGCGCGATACGGCGAGTTGATCTCGTCGAGCCGTCGCAACAAGTTGGGCAAAGCGCGCGCGGCCTCGGCCTTTCGATTGATCTCCTCTGGCCCGCCGTACTTCTCGACCACGGCTAATAGCTCATTGATGATGGTTGTATCAGGATTCACCAACAGATCATTGATCGCGGCGAGGTTATCGGTCGGGATCAGCAAACGATCGCGTAAGTGACTGGTCATGTGAGTATCCTCCTCTGTTGGCATGATAAGTGATGAGTGAAAAGTGAAGAGTGAAGAGCAAACGGTGATGTCACTTTTCACTCTTCACTCATCAGCTAGAGTGCCGCCTCAAGCTCATCAGTCTTGTGACCGTCCAGCATTCGCTCAAGCTCAATCAGTTGATCATCTTTGATGCCGAACCAGTTCTCGGGCTGTGGGAAAGACTTGTCGGTCACTTCGGCCACGTACTGCTTCAGGCCGTTGAGGATCACCTCGCCCGCATTGCCGTAGACCTTGGCCATCTTAGGCGTGAAGCGCGGATACAGGCCGAACATGTCGTGGAAGATCAGCAGTTGGCCGTGCGCGTGCGGCCCGGAGCCGAGAGAAATAATCGGGATGTGGGCACGCTCCGTGATGATCTTCTGCACGCGATCGGGGATCATCTCGAACAAGATCGAGAACGCGCCGGCCTCTTCCAGAATCCTCGCATCCTCGACGATGCGCGCGGCTTGATCGGCGCCCTTGCCTTGCACCTTGAAGCCGCCCAGCGCCGAGACACTCTGCGGCGTCAGGCCGAGATGGCCCATCACTGGAATGCCCGCATCGGCGATGGCTTTGAGGCGCGAGGCCATCTGCCGCCCGCCTTCCAGCTTCACGGAATCGCAGCCGGTCTCGGCCATGAAGCGGCCCGCGTTGCGCACGGCCGTTTCATCGGAGGGTTGATAACTCATGTACGGCATATCGCCGATCAACCAACTCGTCGGCGAGCCGCGCCGCACGGCGGCCGTGTGGCGCATCATATCGTCCATCGTCACGGGCAGCGTGCCTTCGTAGCCCAGCATCGTCATGCCCAGTGAATCGCCGGTGAGCACCATATCGATGCCGGCCTTCTCGACGAGATAGGCCATCGCGTAATCGTAACAGGTGATCATCGTGATGGGGACACCGTCGGTCATCTTCTTGAACAGATCGGGCAGCGTCATCTTCTTGCGGTCAGCCATGCTACTCTCCTTTCAGGGTGTGGGTTTGACACCAAATAGGTGTTGGGGGTGCATGAATAGTGTCGGGCTTTTCAGCGGCAAAGTCAATGCAAGGGCGTCACATTAGTTTCATCACTTGATTACTGTCGGCAGGAAGAGGAAGAGCGTTCGAGTAATTACGGGTTCTGCAACGAAACTGAGTACGCTATCTGTCATCGCTTCAGTCGTTGCCATTTCACAGTTCCAAACACTGATAGTCGTGGTATTGAACCCTGAGTTAGTAAAGTTCCAGGTAAAGCTGATCGGATTATCACTTGAAGTCAATACCGCACCATGATTGATCGTGAAACTAAACGGCCGAGTAGCCAGGGTAGGAGAAACGTTGGCGCTAAATCCGACCGTGCTGCTTGGAAAGATAGTCCCAGTGGTCACCGGGCCTAGGTCAACTCCGCGGACAGGTCGGCAGGGTTCAGGAATACTCATCGAAACTGGAATACCGATTGGGGTACCGCAGGTCTGGCCTGGATCGAGCGTCAGTGAGGTGGTATAGATCCCCGGCGCCATATTTGCAGCAGAAAAGGTAACAGACACCAGTTGGCTTTCACCTACCGCCAGATCGCCGGACTTGGGCGAGAATTGAAGCCAACGAGAGAAAAACGGTCTCCCCCAAATGCTCCATATGACTTCAAAGTGAGCTTGTGCAGACTGGAGTACCAGCTGCTTCACATCGCGTCGAATCAGATTAATCTTATGGCCAATTAAGTCAGAATCAGTTTGAAACGCCCAGGACTCATCGCCATAAGCAAAGCCCCCACCGGCTGGGCCACCTCCACCATCGAAATAGTCCCAACCAGCCATGATGCCCTCATTCACCCCATCGGTAAACTTGGCGACGACTTGATCGAAATCCGGCTCGTTGGCAGCAGTGAAATCGGTGACGCCTGTCTCGCCATTGTGAAACACAGGACCATCACCGATGACATAGCCATACTCGTTGTTCCAGGTCGATAGAGTTAACTGAACGCTCGCCACACTTTGGGTCGCCGTTATTGCAAGAGGCGCCTCGAATAAGGCCCGAGAGATTAGCTCAGTCTCGGTGATCTCATAATGCCCTGTGCAACTGCCTAGCGTCCCAGAGGTTTCCCGAGTCACGGTCAGCGGGATATTGATACTGGAATTCGCCACTAGACTTACAGTCAGCGCAGTCGGCGTGACCGCGAAGCCACTCGAGAGAGACTGTCGGGGTATTCCTGGGGCGTCTCCTCTAGCAACAGAGGCTGCTTGGGCAGATGCCTGGGGTAAGTTTAATAGGCCAAGTGTTGTTAGCAGAGAAATGAAGGAGGTCATGATGGTGATGAGTATTTTCATAGCTAAATTATCTTTCCTGAATGGCTGATGGAATCGCGCTCGATGAAACAGGCTCCTTGAAATCCTGCGGATCGCGACACACGAATAGTTTGTGGCTTTTCGGCGGCAAAGTCAATGAGCAGGCGTCACATTTTTCAGTGACAAACGTCCAGAAAATTGGACACGGATTACACGGATGCCACAGATTTTAAGTCTTTATCCGTACAATCTGTGTTTACGGGAGCACTGCACCGCATGTGTCCGTGTCCAAAAATGCTTTGGCTTTAATATACTTCCGGCACGAAAGTCTGATCCGTAATCGGCGGCCGCACGTAGCCCTTGTCATCCTGGCGCGGTGGCAGTTTGATCGATTCCGGGGTCAGGTCTCGATACGGAACCTTGGTCAGCAAATGTGCGATGACGTTCAAGCGCGCGCGTTTCTTATCGTCGGCCGTGACCACGTTCCATGGCGATTGCTTGGTGTCGGTGTAGGCGAACATGGTGTCTTTGGCGCGCGAATACTCCACCCATTTCGATCGGCTTTCCAGATCCATCGGGCTGAGTTTCCAACGCTTGGTCGGATCGTCGATGCGCGCCTGGAACCGCCGCTCCTGTTCCTCGTCGCTGACCGAGAACCAGTACTTGATCAGGATGATGCCCGATCGGATCAACATCTTCTCAAATTCGGGGCACGTGCGCAGGAACTCTTGATACTCATCCTCAGTGCAGAAGCCCATCACGCGCTCCACGCCCGCGCGGTTGTACCAGCTCCGATCGAACAGCACCATCTCGCCGGCTGCGGGCAGATGCGGCGTGTAGCGCTGGAAGTACCACTGCGTCTTCTCGCGCTCCGTCGGCGTGCCGAGGGCGGCGATGCGCGTGTAACGCGGATTCAGACACATGGTAATCGTCTTGATCGCGCCGCCCTTCCCCGCCGCGTCGCGTCCCTCAAAGATGATCACGACCTTCAGGCCCTGCGCCTTGATCCACTCCTGCATCTTCACCAACTCAATCTGGAGTTTGGCGAGTTCCGCCTCGTAATCCTTCTTATTCATCGGCTCGCGCTTGACGCGCACGTCCGTCTTCTTCGCGTCGAGATTTTCCACAGCGACCGCCGCTTCTTTGTCTTTGCCGTTGTGGGTTTGCTTCTTGGACTTCTCTTGGGGGGCATCTTTTTTGGACATGGGTTCTCCTGGGATAGAAAGTAGCAAGCCCTATCGTGAATGATAGGGCTTGCCATCATGTTGCTCATCTAATTCAAACACCCGGATCAGGTCACGGTAATCGACCGGCGTTAGCTTAGGCAAAGGAGACCTCTAAGCGATTGATCTGAATTGGCTCGCGATGAATCCATTGATTCGGCTTAACTGGATCGCGCTGGTAGCCTGCTTCTTCCAGTACCAGCGCTAAGGTATTCATCCGTTGGCACTCTTCCACAAAAAGGGCAACTGCTTCCTTTAACGAAGCCAGTGCCTCGGCGGGGGTGTCACCAAAACTGGAGACGTTCAGTTCAGGGCAGACAGCGACGTATTGGTCGTCTTCTTCGTAAAGTTGGCTGGTGTAAGGGATTTGGAACATAGTAACCTCCTCTTACGCACGGTACTCCACTTCTATTCACTGGCCGTGCCACCACTGTTGGGTTACTAGAATTATAGCACTGCCCCCAATGAGGCTGGAAACTGTGACCGGTAACGGATGACCAACCGCTTCGCGTAAACGAATGTCACGTCTAACCATCCGTTTATCCGTTGTCTATTCGTTGCGTTGCTCCTTCCTCGCACTCCTTCAACACCGCCTGCGCTGCTTCCAATTTCGGTGAGCGTAACTTGGCGAAGATGGCAACTGCCCGTTGGGCATAGGGCAACCCTTCCGACTTGCGGCCTTGTCGTGCACAGGCTTTGGCAAGAATTTGACAATGTTTGGCAATTGACGCTAGCCGCCCTAGTCCTTCACTCAACAGCAACGCCTCCCGCGCTAACTGCTCTGCCTCTGTCCATTGCCCTTGAGCCAACGCAAGTTTAGCTAGATTTCCCGTGTAGTTTGCCACGCCATTCCAAAAATTGTTCTTCTTCGAGATACGCAACGCGTCTTGATAATCGCCTTCGGCGGCGGCGTAGTCGCCAAACAGTTCTTCAACTGAGGCAAGGGCGTTGTGCAGAATTGCCACATCCTCACTTTCCGGCGATAGCATGCAAAATAAACTCAGCGCCTCTTGATTCGCCATAATTGCCGACGTATAGTTCCTCGTCAACTCATGCCCTAAGGCACGAAGTCGGAGTGCGTAGGCTTGTTCTCGTACGCCTGCCTGTGCAAGGTCCCAATATTTGGCAGCGCGGTCGGCACACGCCAGTACTTCAGATGAAAGTCCACGCAAGCGATACAGCCGGCCTACGCGATATGCCTGCCAGCCAGCATTGTACCAATCTTGGGTCGCCACTGCCCTATCTTCGCCTTGTATGCTTAGTAATAACCATTCATCCCATCGTCCAGAATATTCAAGAAAAAACGTCAGTGCGTTGCATATGGCCTGTAAGCGCTTATTCTCACCCTCCACTAGAAGTGGAAGTGCTGCAGCCACAGTAGGCCAGTCCGCGTTCAGAATAGGGTAACGGTCAGTTTCTCGGAAACCGTTTTCTTGCGCTAATGTGCAAGCGCGATCAACAAGGCTATTTCCGACTTGAGCAATCACTTCAGGTCGGGCGCGGCGCAGAAACGCAGCCGTAAGCGATGGAAGTAAATAGGTGTTATTTTCGCTTACCACTAATACAGACCGGTCGGCTAGGTCTTCCAGTCCAGTTTCAGCCTGTTGAGCTGCAATTTGGGCAATCTCTGTAATCCACCTAACCTCAGCAGGTTGAGTAAAGTAGGTCAACGCAGCTAATACGGCGATTTCATGCTTAGTAAAAGTATCCAGCAAATCGCCAAAGGCAAATTCCAACGGGTCATTGTCTTTGGGGGCTTTCTCCATAAAGCGGCATGCGTCCACAATGGTGTGGCATCGGCTCTTGGGATTACCCAATTGTCCGGCCAGCCATTCAATCAACAGCGGATTGCCGCGTGTCATCTCGTACAAATCAACACGTTCGGCTTCGGTGGTCTTTGCGATATGGCGATTGCGTTTAGCAATGGTGCCAATCAAATCCAATGTAGCATCGCGTTCTAGTTTATCCAGCCGAACGATCTCAGCAGGCGTATCGAGGCGGCGGCGACTGGTGACAATCGCCTTGCAAGAACGAGGTAGGCGCGAAAGGAACTGAAAGACACGCGGGCGTTCGATCTTCTCGTCAAACGTTTCAAGATTGTCGATGACGAGCAAGGCGTATTTGTCAGCCAGCAAGCGCCGCACTTCATTAGCGCGCAAGTTGGGGTCAATCTTCGCAATATTCTCGTCGCCCAACTCGCGGCCCAGTTCGGCCAGCAGCGTCATGTAGTTGGGCAACATGAAGTCCTGCAAGTCCTCAACGCCCTGTAGCGTCAATTCGCGTACTTTGGCGGACAGGAAAATCTTGATCGGATAAATCTGCTCTGGCGCAAGGTGTCCGGCGCGGATCGCTAATGCAGTCTTGCCGATGCCGCCCGGTCCGCTAATCAACACGCCCCAACCCTGCGCTTCGGGATCGAGTGCGTTGGCGATCTTCTCCAGTTCCTCTTTGCGGCCAAAGAAATAGGGTTGATTCGGCAGACTGTTGTGATGGGGCGTGGCGGGTGGCGAACCGTAATAAATGTTCTTATCGCGGCCCACAACATCTTGCCCAACTCGAATCTCTTCAGCGTTGAAGTCTGCGCCGCCACTACGATTAGTCACATCATTCATACGTTGCTCCAAACAAACAACGAATCATCGACCAGTGTCCCTTCGATGATTCGCCGGCGCGCTCTATCCCATGCGTTTCACGCCCGGCATCTGCGCGAAGTGCGCGTCATACGTAAACACCTGCGGAATTTTCAAGCGGCGGCTCAGCACCAACAGCGTGCAATCGGTGTACGACCAGCGCTTATCGGCGTACTGTTGAAACACCGCCCACACCTCGCGTTCGTCGTCGGGGGTCACGGCGACCCAGCGATACAGCGGACTCTTGCGCAAAAAACGCCCGGTCTGGATTGCTAACCCTGCACCCAAGTGACGCTTCAGCAACGTCATGGACTCAACAAAAATCCAGTCCAACAACACAAATTGATTGGCCTCAATCAGCCAGCGCGTGCCAAATACTTTCGCCGCCAGATGATACTTGTCCGTGCGATCGATCATTCCACAAATCGCGCTCGTGTCAATCAGCGCGATCTTCATCGGCGTTTACTCCGGCGGGCAGCTTTCGCAGGCGCGGGCTTGTCACGCACAACCTTCTGGGGCGGCACATCAGACTCGTGCAAGTCCGCGTAGATTTCCGCCAGATACAGATCGGGATACTCGCTTACTGCCTTGCCATCGATAAGCGGCAAGTGATTCTCGCCAATGCCCATGAAGCTCAGCGCCTCATCGATGTCAGCCTGCGTGACGACCGGTGCGGCTTGTTCTTCGCGCTCCAGCAAGCGGCGAATAAACTCCGCCGCGCTGATGCCTTCGCGCCGGGCGCGCTCGCGCAAAAAGTGGATCTGCGCCTTGGGTAGTGAAATTTGCAGTCGATGCATCTGCGTCGTCATGGCGTTCCCCTCAACCGGTGATGTCACTAGGTTACATCACCCGACACAGCCTGTCAAGCCCCGAATCAACAAATCAGCGAATCATGGAGGTGAAATTCGCTGATTCCATCTTTGCTAGCCCGCATTTACGCACAACGGACTACTTAGGCGCAAGCCAATAATCATCCGCGTCACCCTCCGCCGTCCAGCCATCGACGCGAGCCGACTCAATCTGCCAATAACGCATTCCGTTGGCGCAGACCGGGCCGCCAACAATATCCATTTCTTGACCCGGCTCAAGTCTGCCGACCTCTTTGTAGGATTTGCCCGCATCGGTTCTGACAATGTTGCGATATGGTGGATCATAGACGACATACGCTCGGCCACCTACCCAAAGGCGAGTGGGCTTTGCATTGCCACACGCATCTGATGGCCTAGCTGATTTTCGCGCTGTCTTAACAACGACAATGACACTGTCATTTTCGCCACGAATCTCTTGCACAGACTCGTCTGAATCAAATGTAACTCGGAAACTCTGTCCTACTTCATACTCATCACGCGTTAAACTACCAGTCACATCTTGCCACAAGATGTAGAGGTGATATTTTTGCTGACGCGACAATTCGAGTGCACCTTGAATTCCCGCATACACAGAAATTGGGCCCAGTCCGTAGCGGGCGATAGCGGAAACACTACCTCTTATAGAAGGTTGTCCTTTTTCGTCAATTGCTACATGTACATCAACTGGCCCAGCACTAATACCTGCAACAGCTTGCCCGCTTGGAACTGGACCTCCGCAGTCGCCCAATAACAAACCAGCGATCATTGCAGTCAATAGAAATCGCAACATTATGAATCTCCATTTAAAGAGACGTCCAAGGTCAAATGACCTCGGACGTCTTGATTCGCTGATTCGCTATTCGCTGATTCGAACTAATTCGGTGACATCACCGGTGCCGTCACCGGTGCCGCCACCGGTTCCAGTTTCGGCTTCTTCTCCTTCACTGCCGCAGACGCAGGTTCCTTGAAGCCCACCGGCAGCAAGCCCGCCTCGCGCACGATGCGCGGCACGATCTCTTCCCAGCCCACCGCCATCAGGTGGATGCCGTTCACGCCCTGCTTGGTCTTCACCTTCTCGATCAACTCGAGCGCGATCTGCACGCCTTCTTCTTCCACCTTATCGCCCGCAGCTTCCAGGCGCTTGATCAGCTGATCGGGAATGGTGATGCCCGGCACTTCGTCGTTCATGTACTTCGCCATCTTCAACGACTTGATCGGCGTAATGCCGATGAGGATGTACACCTTATCGAGCACGTCGCGCTTCGCTAATGCTTCCAGCCAGATGTCCAACCGATCGGCATCGAACACGAGGTTGGTCTGGAAAAACTGCGCGCCCGCGTTGACCTTCTTCTGCTCGCGGATTGCCTGGAAACGCGGCTCGCTGGCATACGGCGAAGCCGCTGCGCCGAGGAACATCTTGGGGGGGAATTTGATCTCGCGCCCGTCCAGGTACTTGCCCTCNNAGAATCCACAGCATCTGGATCGAATCAACGTCGATCACGTCGAGGCGGCTCATCGGCGACGGACCCATCCGCGCATTATCACCCGACAGGCACAGGATGTTCTTCACACCCAACGCCGTCGCGCCGATCACTTCCGATTGCAAGCCCACGCGCGTCCGATCACGCGCCGCGATCTGCATCACCGGCTCCGCGCCGTTCTGCATCGCCAGGACACTGCACGCCCAACTCGACATGCGCGCCGTGGCCGAAGGACTATCGGTGAAGTTGATGGACGCCACGTAAGGCTTGATCAAATTGACGTTGGTGCACAACTTCTTCGTCGCCGTGGTCAGCGGCGGGGCGACCTCAGCCGTCACGACGAACTCACCCGCCTTCAAGCGGCGCTCCAACTCCGATTGCGGATCGGTGTACGCGGGCGCGTGATACTTCGCATCGCCCTGCCACCAGTCGGGTTGGCGCACCGGCTGAAAGACCGACTCCCACGCTTCGTGCCGCGTCTCCTTGGACATCACCCCGCCGAAGAACTTTCTGACTCCGACCTTGCGCATCTGCTCCCACACGTCGCCCCACGTTTCCGTGCCGACTTTATCCCAGTCGAGCGGCGGCAGCACTTCCAGCAATTTTTCCGATCGGCCTAGCTTCTCCGATCGTTCGTAAATCTTGTACCAGATACAGGGCCGCGTCGGATCGACGTAGCAGTGTTCGGATGTGGATCCGCCGCAGGGGCCGTTACGCGCGCCCTTGGGGCACTCCATCGAGCAAATGAAGGCGGTCTCTTGCAGCAAGCAGTTGCCGCACATACGGCAGCCGAACAGCGGGCCTTTGATCACGCGTTCGGCGGCGGCCAACATGCGGCGGCCGAGTTTCTCGCGCTTGAAACCGTAATAGGGCGGTTGCCAACGTCGGGCGGGTGTAAAAATGGGCATTGCAATTCTTCTCCTACAGAAAACTTTGAGTAAGTATAGTAACCTCTGCTTGGCGCTCCAAGTGAGGAATGTCATCGATTTTATTATCGAGTGTAATGGCTTGTGATAAATAACACAAACAAAGCGGGGCTTCGGACGGCCCGATCGACCTTCCCGCGAGTCGTCCTACACCTCGCTTCATCCAGATCAACAGATAACGCGCCCGAGCGCGTCATGTCATAACTTATTGTGACAAATAACCTTCAGCGTAGATGACCTTGTTGAGCAAAATCTGCACCGTCTTCCAGATCGCTGCCTGCTCCGGATCGTTCATGTCCACATCGTCGAGCTGCGGCTCTTCCATGGCGGCGATGCGATCAGCGATCTTCAAGTACAGGCCGCCCACCGGCGTGTTGGCATCGCGCGTCTCGATCACGCGGATCACTTCGTTCTGCTCGGGGTCCAGCGGATTGGCGATCATCATGTTCAGGCCGACACCCATCAACATCGCCAGGTACACGCGATTGATCAAGGGACGGTTTTCGTTGGGCACGGCGTTAGAGACATTCGACAACCCGACCGAGATCGCCGGCGACGGGTCCCACGCCACGGGCAGCGTGCGCACCGCTTCGAGCAGGTGCGGACAGTATTGCTGGCAGCCGCTCACCGTCAACACCAGCGGATCGATGATCAAGTCTGTCATCGGAAAGCCGATCTCGACCATGCGGGGAATCAGCGACTCGATCGCGATGTTCACGCGCTCGTCGGACGCCACGGGGATGCCGCTCTTGCCCATCGTCAACGCAATGAGGCGCGTATTATACTGCTTCGCCACTAGCGGCACTTTCTCCAACCGCTCCGGCTCGGCCGAGGTTGAGTTGATGATCGGCTGGGCCTTGGTGATCTTCTTCAGGCCCGCTTCGATGCCCGCCAGATTCGTCGAGTCGAAACTCAGCGGCACATCGACCACGGCCTGGATCGTTTCCACCATCCAGGGGAAGACTTCCAGCCCGTCGGCCTTGCGCGGCCCCAGGTTGATGTCCAGCGCCTGCGCGCCGGCTTCCACCTGCTTCACCGCCAGTTCCTGGAAGAACTTGGCATCGCGCGCTTTGAGCGCCTCTTTGACCTTTTCAGAAATGATGTGGATGTTTTCGCCAATGATATACATAGTGGGTTGGTCCTTTCATATTGAGTGATAAGTGAAAAGTGACGAGTGAATAGCGAATGATGATTTCACTCATCACTCTTCACGCTTTATTCAACGCCTGTGCCACACTAGGAAATTTGTCTAGGTCCGTATGCGGCAGAAACAGTGCCGACGTGAACGCTTCGTAGAACGTGTTGTCCGCCGACAATTCGATGTAGGTCATGCGCGACGCAATCTCGGTGACGCGCGCGCGTTCGTTGCGATTCAACAAGGCCCGATACGCGCCCTTCACGGACGTGTTGCCCAGGAACTGGAATTGCTCCCACGGCAGATCAGGCAGCAGGCCGATCTGCACGGCCTTCTCGACGTTGATGTACTTGCCAAATGATCCGCCGATCAAGAAACGCTCGACGGATTCCAGTGGCACACCCACGCGCTCGGCCAACACGGTGTAGCCCGCGTAGATCGCGGCTTTGGCGCGCAGCAAGTTATCAACATCGACGTGGGTGATGACGATGTCTTGGCCGTGTCCCGTTTCATGCGCCCAT
The DNA here is from genome assembly GCA_003154115.1 of Anaerolineae bacterium. Classification (GTDB taxonomy): domain Bacteria; phylum Chloroflexota; class Anaerolineae; order Fen-1058; family Fen-1058; genus Fen-1058. The sequence goes on along the minus strand of PMCF01000435.1, from coordinate 6,658 downwards.
GCCACCACATACTCCAGGCCGTGCTCGCCCCGTCGGATTCGGGCAGTGCTCCCGCCCGCTGCGTGTGACAATCCGACGGTTTGCAACGGCGGACTGTCGTCCGCCTCGAGCATTAGGTGTGAATTGAGGTTGCCGCCCTTATCGAGCACGCCCGTCAAGAACAGTTCTGACAACAACGCGATGAGGCCGCTGCCGCAGATGCCGCGCGGTTTGATGTTGCCGATCACGCGATAGGTCGGCTCGAAGGTGTCGCCGTTAATCCATACTTCTTCGATCGCACCGCGGGTGGCGCGCATGCCATGCACCACACCCGCGCCTTCAAAGGCCGGGCCGGCTGAGCAGGCGCACGTCACCAGCCAATCCCGATTGCCCAACACGATCTCGCCGTTGGTGCCCACGTCCATGAACAGCGTCAGGGGCTCGCCGTCTTCCATCCCCGACGACAACACGCCCGCCGTGATGTCCGCACCGACGTAACTCGCCACACCCGGCAGGCAATCGACCGTCGCTTCAGGGTTGATCTTCAAATTCAGATCATTCGCCGTCAGCGCCGGCACATGATTGATCGCCGTGACGAACGGCGCCAGACGGATGCTTGCTGCGAGGATGTCCAGCAGCAGATGCATCATCGTGCTGTTACCCGCAATCGTCGCCTTGAAGATATTCTGCGGATCGACTTTGGCTTTCTCGCACGCCGCCGCAATCAACGAATTGATCGTGTCGATTACGAGCGCCTGCATCTCGGCGCTGCTGCCGTTCTTGCTGGCATAGATGATGCGCGAGATGACATCTTCGCCACGTGCGATCTGTCCGTTATACTCCGCTACCTGCGCCATGACTTTGCCGCTGATCAGATCGACCAGCCAGCACGAAACGGTGGTGGTGCCGATATCGATCGCGAGGCCGAACAAGGGCGACTCTTGCGGTCGCAGATCGATTAGCCTGATTGCGGAATGCGGAATGCGGAGTGCGGAATCAAAGACGGCGGTGACTTGCCAATCAGCATCGCGCAAGATCGAACCGAGACGACGCAGCAGAGGCAAAGAGACTTGGACTTCTTCGATATCTGCTTGCTGGCGCAGCGCGGTGACGAGGCGGCTCCAATCGTCGGTTTGATCGTCCAGCGAGGGCGGAGTGAGCGAAAGACTCACCCGCTGGATGGTCTGCATCGAACGGGCGTCGTAACCGATCGGGACTTCAACTTCGGCCACCACCCGATCGGTGGTCAAGCGCCGCTCGATCTTTTCCTGCGGCGGCACCGTCACGCTGACATCGCCTTCGACGACGGATTGACAGGCCAGCGTATAGCCCGCCGCCACATCTTCGGCAGATAGGCGCAAGGTACTGCGGCGGCGCACGTCACCATTCGTGATATGCACGGCACAGCGCCCGCAACGTCCTTGTCCGCCACAGGGTTGTGTGATCTCTACGCCGGCCGTGTGCGCCGCTTCAGTCACCAGCGTGCCGGTTGGCACATGCACGGGATGCGGCGGTTCATGCGAACCGAGCGGGGCATGTGCCCCCAGCGCGGGATCATCGAGATGGAAAGTAACGAGATGTTGAGCCATGATGAGTGACGAGTGAAAAGTGAAGAGTGAGGTAAGAGGTCGCTTCACTCTTCACTTTTCATGTGTAAATATCGTACAACGCCTGCTGCGTTGATTCACTGCCGATGGGCAATGCCAGGCGCGCCTGTTCGGCCAGCGCTTCGCCCATCAGGATTTCGAGCACGCCCTGCCCTTGTTCACAGTCCCACGCGCACACGCGCTCGGGCGGGCAGTTGTCGCAACGCTCTTGATCGACAGGCCCAACGATTTTCGGAATTGAATTGGTCGTCATGGCGACCTCCGTGACGAGTGACGAGTGAAAAGTGAAGACGTCACTCTTCACTCGTCATTCTTCAGCTTTACACCAACACTTGCTTATAGTATGCCGGGATATCCACCGCTTCACGCGGCCCGACTTTGATCTCCCAGCCCGGCAATTCTGCTTCGAGTTCGCCGGACAACACTGCCACGTGACCCGGCAACACGACACGTTTCTTGTTCACCTTGTCCGCGACGTTGAAGGTCTTCACCGCCTTCGCGATGCGCTCGGCATCGAACTTGCCCGCGGCCCAGGCNNCCGCTGCTTTCCACTTCGTTCGCCACGCTGAAGTAGGTGATACTGAAGTTGGTCGTGACCAGCACCGGCGATTCGGGCTTGGGATTGTTGATCTCGTACAGGCCGGGCTGCACTTGAATGGGCTTCTGCGGATCGGTATAGATGTTCTGGCGCAGCACCAACAGCGGATAGACCATCTCGGGCTTGAATTCGTCGAGCACGACGAAGCCGCCGTACTTCGCCACGGCTTGCGCGGCCAAGACCGCATCGTTGGCGAAGACCACGATCGGGAAACCCACCGATCGGACGTTCTTCTTCAACGCGAGCCGCCGCACCTGCGTGCTGAATGTCAGCAACTGGCTGAGGTTCTTTGTCGCCGGATCGATCACCAAGTCCTCGACGCCCTTGCCTTTGATTTTCTCGGTGAGGTCGGCCAGCGCCTCGATCGAATCTGCCTTGACGACGAGGGCCGCTTGCCCATGCCCGCCACTTTGTGGCGGTGGGCCGCCTGGCGTGTTCGACTTGGCGAGATCGGCCATGGCCTCCCAGTTGTTCGCGTCCGCACCGCAGATCAGCGGCGTCTCGCCGTTGAGCGCGGCTAACCCGGCGGCGATCACTTTCGCGTCGGGGCTGATCAAAACGATCGGGCGTTTGCTGATTTCGCGCAGAGCTTTGATCGCCGCCGCAAATCGATCGGCATCACCCGTGGCTTCCACGGCGAAGCCGTCGATCGTCAAATCCATGCCGACATACGATACCGCGAATTTTTCGGCAGGAGTGACTTTGGCCTTCACGTCTTCATCGTCACGAACTTTGATGAAGACGCCGGGCCGATTGTAGAAGGTCTTCTCGTGGCGGAACAGCACCACTTCATTGCCGACCTTAATTTCGTGTCCGTCGGATTTGAGCGTGACCAGGCGCATCGGCGGCGCAGCCGATTCGGCCAGCTGCGCTTTTGACGTGTCACTGACATACGGGCACGCCGCGAGTTCCACCTGCTTCGCGGCGAGTTTCATCGCAAAGGCGAGACAGGTGGGGAAACCGCATTTCTTGCAGTTGGTTTGCGGGAGTAACTTGTAAATTTGGATACCGGACAGAGCCATAGTTTGCTCCTTGAATTTCGTAATGAGTAACGAGTAACAAGTAATTTACTCGTTACTGGTTAATCGTTACGCTGTCATCAATTCGGCAATGGCCGCTTTGACACGCTTCACACTTTCGGGGTGCCGCAACACGACGATGTCCGCGCCGGATTCGAGCAGCGTGAGCGCCGTCATCGTTTCCCAGTTGATGCCGCGCGCGTGCCACTCGCCCCAGGCCGCCGGGACGCCTTCGCCAACCTTGGACTCTTTGGTCTTCCAGGTTTCGAAGCCGACACACACGATCATCGGCAGCTGCGTCATCGCGTCGCCTTGCAGCGCCGCCATGCGGAGGCGCTCCATCACCGAGAAGCCGTACTCGATGCCGTAGCCGAGCGCGCCCGTCGTCGGATCCATCAGGACGCGATCGAGCGGGAGGCCCATGTCGCTGATGAGGATGTTCAATTGCTTGGCGAGGTTGACGTCCATCGCGGTGCGCGCACTGACGAGGTGACCNNGGCACGAGCAGCGCATTGTCGAGTTCGGCGTTGCCGGGACCGAAGACGATCAACGGCAGACCCGTCGCGCCGAGCACAGCTTTCACTGCGGCGACGGCATGCGCCGGGGTGTTGGGCTGTCCATCGGATGTCGTGAGGCTGAGCATCATCAACAGCAGATCGGCTCCTGCTGCTTCAGCGGCTTTCGCCCAGGCCGCCGGATCGTTCATTGCCTCGCCCCAGACTTCCGGCAGCAACGGCGACCAATCATCCGGCTTGCGATCTCTGATTTCGATCGCCACGACCGGCCTGTGCGGCACTTCGGCTTCGAAGTGCATGAAGGGCAGCGCCTTCTCGCCGCCCACGGTGACGACGCTGGTGCGCGTGCCGCCGTCGCTATTCGCACCAAGCGTAATCGTTCTGACGGAACCGGGCCACTTGTCTTTCGGGATTTCAATGGGCATAGTTCACTCCTGAATTTTGGGACACAGATGAACGCGGGTTCCACGGATTTATTTCTTTATCCGTGTTCATCGGCATAATCCGTGTCCAAGATTTTACTTTTTCCGATTATCAGCGGCTTTCTTGGCCGCATCTCGACGTGCGATAAACTGCTCCAGCGGAGCCTGGCGCGCGGCGGCGATGCCCATGTCCTTCAAGTCGTCATCGCTCTGCGCGGCGAGGTGCCGCAAAATGTGCCGATAGGTGATCATGGCCGCCGGATAGGTGACGCCCGCCGCGTTGTGCATCAAGAAGAAGGCGCGCACATTCTGATCGAGCATCATCTGCGCGGCGACCGTCAGTGGCACATCGGGCGGAATCTGCGGCACGCCTTCGTGCATCACTTGTTCCGCGGTGAGCGTCCGCGCCTCTGCGCGCTCATACGCCTTGACGATCTCCGCTTGACTGACGACGCCGATCGCATGGCCTTCATCGCCATCGAGTACGACCACGGCCTCCCAGTTTTTCTCCAGCATCAGGCGCGTGAGATCGACGAGAGGCGTGGTCGGTGGGCACGTTGGGACACCGACAGTCATCAGGTCGCGGACGAGTTTTCTGGGAGTGAGGTTGGATTCGTCAGGCATGTTTTTGGACACGGATTACACAGATTTACAGGATGCAAGAGGCAGGAGGCAAGTCCTGCGTTGTTGACGTTCATCACCCCCTACGCTACAATCCTCGCAGGGAGGTGCTGCCATGCAACTGGAAGACTATTTCGACTTTCTCGCGCCGGATGATATTCGGATCAAAGGCCATCGCATCGGCATTGAGGATGTGTTGTACGAATACATCTTCAACGCTAAATCGCCCGACGAACTTCAGCGGCGTTTTCCGACGCTGACGCTAGAGCAAATTTACGCCACGCTCACCTACTATCACCGCAACCAAGAAAAGATCGACGCTTACTTGACCGATTGGATTGAATTCGGAAATCGCATGCGCGCCGAGCAAGAGCGCAACCCAGATCCAGTTATTCTCAGGCTACGACGTCTCAGAACCGAAAAGGTGCTCGCCGAAAAACGCGAGAAGTACGAGCCGTCGTCATGATCAAATTCCTGCTGGATGAAAACCTCGATCCCCGCCTGCGGCGCGAGTTGAAACGCGCTCAGCCAGAGATGGTCGTGTGGCGCGTGGGCGATGCCAGCACGCCGCCGCTCCAGTCGCCCGATCCGGACATCCTTGTCTGGTGTGAAGAAAACGATCACGTCCTTGTGACGAACAATCGCGCCTCTATGCCCGGTCATCTTGCCGACCACTTGATAGCCGGTCGTCATACACCGGGCATTCTCGTTATCAAGAAAAAGATGTCGTGGGGCGTGCTCATCGACGAACTGGATTTCATCTGGCAGAATATGAGTCCTGATGAACTCGCCGATCGAATCAGGTACCTGCCGCTGGCTCGCCCGGACACTTTGGAAGAATAGTTGCTGGTGCCTCCCCATCCGCTCCACGCTGGATTCCCGCCTGCGCGGGAATGACGATCGCCCCATCCGTTTCTCAGTTGCCTATCTGTTGCCCAGTCTAAAAACCTCCAAGGTCTGCCGCGCCCGCCCGCCGAGTAACCTGCACTAATCCGCTCCCGGCGATTTTCTCCACCCCGTCAATCCACTCACCCCAACAGCGGGACGCAGACTTCCGTCGGAATCAAGATAACCATCGGGCACGGATTACATTCTCAACTAATAGATTCCTCGCTTCGCTCGGAATGACACTCGCCCTATTCGCTGATTCGCTGCCTACGTAGCACTGCGCAGCATGTGTTCGTTGACGCCGCATGCAACACCCCCGCGCCAGACGGATTGTCAAAACCTCCGAGGTCCGCCGCGTCCGCCGAGTAACTTGCTCTAATCCGCTCCCACTGATTTTCTCAACCTCATCAATTCACCCGCCCCACCGTCGTTGGGAGGCAGACCCTCGTTGGAATCGAGACAATCTTGGGGCGCGGATTACATTTCCCCATCAGCAATTCTTCGCTGCCGAGACCTCGGAGGTTTTCACCTGCCTGCAAGCAACGCCTGATCATCCTTCAGATCGATCATCAGCCTCGGCCAGAGCGTCGATCAAAACCTCCGAGGTCTGACCGTCGCCGTGCCGACCAGATTGACATCACGTCGAAAAATATGCTACAATCTTTTTCGGAGGCTTTGTGGTGCTTCGGCACCCATTGCCTTTTTTTGCTGTTTGCTCTGCGCTTCACCTCTTGCCAGAATCAAGATCACCTTCGGACGCGGATGACATCCGCCTGATTATTGACGCCCTTCCCATTCAACGCTACAATCTTCGCAGGGAGGCCCACCATGCAACTGGAAGACTATTTCGACNNTTCAACGCTACAATCTTCGCAGGGAGACACACCATGTTACGCCAAATCACTTTAGAGCAAGTTGCGCTCAATCTACAATCCACCGTTAATGACGTACAGGAACATCACAATCCGCTGATGGTCACTCACGATGGCAAGCCGGTCGTCGTCATGAT
>PMCF01000447.1 GCA_003154115.1 Anaerolineae bacterium | reverse complement strand
CGTGTACTCCCGCCTCGCGGCGATTATCAGACGCTCCTATCGTTCCAGAAGGCCGAAGTGGTCTATGACCTCACCTTCCGCTTTGCGCACAAGTTCCTCTCTCGGGGAGACCGCACCATTGACCAAATGATCCAGGCTGCCCGCTCCGGGAAAAAGAATATTCTGGAAGGCAGCAAGGCCGCGCTGACTTCCAAAGAAACTGAAATCAAACTCACCAACGTGGCGCGCGCTAGTCTTGAGGAGTTGTTGGACGACTACCGCGACTACCTCCGTGCCCGCGATTTCCCGATCTGGGACAAGGACTCTAAGGAGGCGCTATATGTCCGCAAGCTCGGCCGTAAAACACCGCAGACCTACGAAGCCTACCGCGAGTTCTGCGACACCCGCCCCGCCGAAGTGGTTGCGAACATTGCCATCTGCCTGATCCACCAGACCAACTACCTGCTGGATCAACAGCTGCGCCGTTTGGAGAAGGACTTCGTCGAACAGGGCGGACTGCGCGAACGCATGACGCGCGTCCGCTTGCAATACCGCAACAGCACCCCGCCCGCCAACCCGTCCCGCACGTCCGATAGGCAGCCGCCTCAGAAACCCGGAGGCAAGCCATGAAAGCAGGGTGGCAAAGAAAGACACTAGGCGAAGTCTGCATTGTGGATAAGCGCCAAGGCATCTACAAGGGCCTGCCTTATATTGGGTTGGAACATATCGAATCGCACACAGGGCGATTTATCGGATCGACTGAGCCAGTCACCGTGAAGAGTTCCACATTTAGGTTTTCGCCGGAGCACCTTCTTTACGGACGGCTGCGACCCTATTTGAACAAGGTGATGTTGCCCGATTTCACAGGGCATTGCTCGACGGAAATATTTCCGCTCAAGCCGCATCCTGAACTAATGCGAGAATTTCTACAATACTGGTTCTTGATGGACGCAACTGTAGAACAGATTGACGCCACTTCCACTGGTGCGCGAATGCCGCGTGCAAACATGAATGCGGTTCTTGACTTCACGTTTCTGCTTCCTCCCCTCCCCGAACAACAGCGCATCGTTGCGATTCTCGACGAAGCGTTTGACAGCATCGCCATAGCCAAAGCCAACGCCGAGAAGAACCTGCAAAACGCCCGCACGTTGTTTGAAAGCTATCTGCAAACGGTGTTCAGCCAGCGGGGCGAAGGGTGGGAAGAGAAGAAGTTGAGCGATGTTGCGGAAAACATCTCCACAGGCCCGTTCGGAACGATGCTACACAAATCGGACTATATTCCAGATGGCATACCGCTTGTGAATCCAATGAACATCGTAGATTCGCGCATCGTTCCGTCTAGCAAGATGATGGTAAACGAGGAGACAAGAGATCGTCTGCGCGGCTATGTCCTCAAAGCAGGCGACATTGTCATCGCGCGGCGGGGTGAATTGGGTCGCTGCGCGCTCGTTACCGAACAAGAAGAAGGTTGGCTTTGTGGAACCGGATCGTTTTTTGTTCGGCTCTCAGATTGCATGGATGGCAAGTTCTTCGTTGCTCTTTTTGGATCGCCGCAATTCAAAACCTTATTGGACAGCAACGCTGTTGGAACAACAATGAGTAGTTTGAATCACAGCATTCTTAATGACCTGCCCATACTCGTGCCGCCAATTGAAGTGCAACGAGCAATCATGGCGAAGGCGGACGAACTATTGTTAGAAACCCAACGCCTTGAATCCATCTATCAGCAAAAACTCGCCGCGCTCGATGAGTTAAAGAAGTCGTTGCTGCATCAAGCCTTCAATGGAGACCTGTAGGCGAGGTATCATCGTCAACGTCATTCCCGCATGCTGTTGGCGGGAATCCAGCAGATTATCAGCATCAACTGCCAATCGTCACACTGGATGCCCGCTGAAAACTTTCGGGCATGACAGAGCGGAGCACACCATGAACGAAGCCGAAACCCGCGCCGAACACATTGACCCTGTACTCAAAGCCGCCGGTTGGGGCGTCGTCGAGGGCAGCCGCATCCTGCGCGAATACCCGCTCACGCTAGGGCGCATTGAGGGCGGCGGGCGGCGCGGCAAGTCGCTCACCGCCGATTACGTGCTGGTCTATCGCAACCGCAAACTCGGCGTGATCGAAGCCAAGGCGTGGGCCAAACCGCTGACCGAAGGCGTGGGACAGGCCAAAGATTACGCCACCAAGATGGCCGTGCGCTTTGCCTATGCCAGCAACGGGCAGGGCGTATATGGCATTGATATGCAGACCGGCCAGGAAGGCGCAACGCCGCGTTATCCCACGCCGGATGAACTGTGGAACCTGACGTATGCAGCCGCTAACGCGTGGCGCGACCGCTTCGCCGCCGTGCCCTTCGAGGACAAGGGCGGCACCTATGGCGCGCGGTATTATCAAGACATCGCCATCGACCGCGTGATGGAATCTATCGCCGCCAATCAAACGCGCATCTTGCTCACGCTCGCCACCGGCACNNGGCAAGACCTTCATCGCTTTTCAGATTGCGTGGAAACTATTTCATAGCCGTTGGAACCTGGGCCGCGAACCCACGCGTCGTCCGCGCATCCTGTTCCTGGCCGATCGGAACATCTTAGCCAATCAAGCCTACAACGCCTTCTCGCCCTTTCCTGAAGACGCATTGGTGCGCATCGAACCGGATGACATCCGTAAAAAAGGCCGCGTGCCCAAGAACGG
>PMCF01000385.1 GCA_003154115.1 Anaerolineae bacterium | reverse complement strand
CAAAGATCCCGGCCGCTTACAGTATGTTCTTGATGGTCAACAACGGCTTACTGCGATATATGCTTTGTTCTGCCGAGAGAGGCAACTTGATCCAACCCTAGATAAGTATAAGATTGATCCAGCAATATTTAATATCTCGTTCGATCTCGATGACAAGCGATTCGTCCCTGATGAGGAACTGAACTCATCGCACACCAATCTCAAATTATCGACGCTGTTTAACAGCGAAGAGTTTCACGACATCATACAAGGCTTCTCAAAACTTCACATTCGTGCGGCTGTCGGCCTACAGTCTCAATTCCAAAATTACGAAGTGCCAGTTGTTGTTACCTCAAAAACAAGCAGGGAAGATATAGGCATTATCTTTGAGCGCATCAATAACACGGCAACTAAACTCTCGACTCTTGATTTGATGGTCGCATGGACGTGGAGTGACGACTTTCACTTGAAGGAACAACTCGATGATATCCTTGGAGTGCTTGATCAGAAAGGTTTTGGAGATACAGATGAAAAGATAATTCTGCAATGTCTCAGTGCCTTTACTCAAAAAACGACAAAGACGAGAGATATTCTCTCTAGATCCCCCCATTGTAAGGAGTAATATCGCTTTACTGAGAGATAGCCTCGAAAGAACTATTGACTTCCTTTCGACAGAGTTGAATGTTATCTCAAGTGATTTTCTGCCCCAATCACATCAGATAATTCCATTCACCTATTTCTTCTCGCATGTTGATAAGCCTAGCGCCGCCCAAATCAAAATCCTGAAGAAATGGTTCTGGCGAACATCCTTCTCACTACGATACCAAGGGGCGACCGACATCAGACTGAATCAAGATATCTTGTTTTTCGACCAAGTTATCGAAGGAAATTATTCTGGGCTCGATCGATATTCGCCAACATTGACCGAAGTAAGCCTCATTACACCCGTATTCTCGAAAACGAATGTGTACACACGAAGTTTATTGCTCTTGCTTGCCCAAAAGAAACCGCTCGACTTAATAAATAGCAGAAAAATTGACCTTGGCAAGGCGCTATCGAAATTCAATCGCAAAGAGTATCATCACATATTTCCACAGGCATATCTTCGGGGTCAGGATGTTCCTGATACGAGAATCAATTCAATGTGCAATTTCTGCTACCTGCCAGCAGATTCAAATAAGAAAATCTCAAACAACGCACCGTCCGATTACATCTTTATACTTGTCCCAGAGGAGCACTTCGATGAGATTTTGTCCTCGAACATGATGCCTGTCAAGAAAGCGATTTACAAGAAAAACGACTATGATTCTTTTTTGAACGAGCGTGCACGATTGATCTTAGACTTCTTGAAAATTTTAATGGGTTAGAATGCATTAGATATCGCAAACTGTATGCGGTATAGATGTGATAAGGCTCCGTAGGGATCGGAGGTTCAACCTCGCTTGTCATTCACTAAGCAAGCTTCCTATGCTGCATGCGATTCAGCGGAATTCTCTGAAAATGAAGAGTAATCGAAACATCACCCTCAGCGCAGGCGACCATTCTGATCTGATGCGCGCCATCCTTGATGACTTCGCGGCATTCTTTGTGCCGGGCGGGGAACTGATCTACGCTGGCGACTCCGGGGCAGAGTGGGGCTACTTTGATCAAGAACTTCTTGCCTCGTTGGGCATGACTGTTGATCACCATGAGAAGCTGCCAGACGTGGTGCTTTACAACCGAGAAAAGAACTGGCTCATCCTGGTCGAAGCAGTCGTCACCACTGGTCCTATTGATGAAAGTCGTCGCCGAGAATTAGCCGAGATGTTCAAAGATTCAAAGGCGGGACTAGTCTATGTAACGGCTTTCCCTGAGCGGGGTGAGGTCTTTCAAGAATTTCTGGAAGCGTTGGCCTGGGGAACCGTGGTTTGGTGTGCGAATGAGCCCACGCATATGATCCATTTTAACGGTATCCGATTTTTCGGACCGTATCATACGCCCTGACAAATCTCAGTCGCTCTCTCGTCGCTCGGGTACGGATTAGCAGGAATCGGACAACCGCCATCTAATCCCTGTTCAGCGTTTTTCTGTTCCCCGTGATCCTCTTATCGATAACGGCAGGCTGTGAGGCTGGTTGAGATCAATTGGGTGCGGATTAAAGCAAATTCCTAAATGGTTTACGCTCGCAGTCCGCTACGCGTGGTTACACGCTCCGCGGCTGTTTAGCCGCTCGCGGAGCGTGTGACCATCCAGCGAGAGCAGTGGCGTAAATCAAAACGGGAACCGATCTAGATTGTGAAAAGACCTCGAAGGTTCTCATCGTCCGGCAGGCGCGGCTAGATGATCGATCCGCTCGATTGGCAGGCAAGGATAGACGGCACGTTGAACCACTCGAGGTCTTGTGTGCGCTTGCCCCTACGCTCTTGTCATGCTATAACCATCACTTTGTTCGACAACGCGGCAGCCAGCGGCTTGCTGGCTGCCTTCGGCTACGATGCGGATCGCCTCGCTGAGGAGCGCGCCAAGATTGAAGCGTTCGACACGGCCAATCAAGCGCAGGAGATGGCCAAGGGTGCGGCGCAGCAAGCCTCGCAAGATCAAGAGGCGGCATTGACGAAGATGAATGAATGGGTGGCGCAGTATGTGAAGATCGCCAAAGTCGCGCTGCGCGGCAAGAAGCAATCGCTGGAGAAGATCGGCGTGACGGCGCGCACGAGTAAGACGGCGGCTCAACGGGCCGCTCCCACGAAGGCAGCGGCAACGAGGGCGGCGAAGAAGGCGTAGGGAAGGGAAAGACCTCGGAGGTTTTCATTGATTGTCTGGCTTTGCTTGATCATCGATCAAGTTGATGGCAAGGCACGGCTGTCCGGATAGATAAAACCTCCGAGGTCTTAGCGATGTAATCATATTTGCGCTGAAAGAGCGCCCTAACCCGTTGGCGGAAATAATGAACTCACGAGGAAACGCGAGTGTCTAGTCATTTACCTGTCATTTGTGGACGAATCGTCACAATAAGCCTGTTGGCTGTTGTCGGCATCGTGCTAATGTTGTCTATTCTTGGGGCCGACGCCAAGGCGATTGCAGACGATTTTGAGAGTTCGTCCAGCGTTTCGACTGCCTATACTCACACGACTTTCCTACCGTTGCTCATACAGCAGAAGATGTGTGACGTTTCAGGGCAGGCCATGCTAAATGGCGTGCCAGTCAGTGGTGCATTGTTTAGTCTGGGGTGGTATTTCGTTCTGGGAAGTTACGTTCCAGATGTGTATAGCGTGACATCAACCTCAAATGGCGAGTTTTGTTTTACTTCTGTAGCAACCTTGCCGTGCCGTGGATTCTATTACTCCCTTGGAGGTAAGTCTATTGAAGGCACTCAGCCGCAAGGACACTATGCACGGTTATGGAGTGGAGGTGGATTTCAGCGGTGCGATCCTTCTCAGGTTTACAGAGACTTTCATGCTGAACTCAGTGATATTACTGTCATATCTCCTGCAGATGATGTTACGGTCACAACGCCCATCACTTTCCACTGGATGCATCCAGGGGCAGAACCAGCATATTACATGATACAGTTCAGCAATTGTGGAGACATACTTGGCGCTGGATATACAAACACGTTGGTTGTGAACCAAATGCCAACATGTATAACGGCGGGATTGCCGATTACCTGGTGGATCGAGGAAAATGCGAGTGGTTATTACGCGGCTTCGCAAATTCACACACTTACGCTGCAGGCAGTGAAGTAAAGAGTTCGCTATCGAGAATGCGTTCGACTCTTGCTCTCCAAGCGCGTACCGACCGTATCTGACGTAAGAAAGAATGGAAAGTGCGACGCAAAGTCACAGCCATCGTGTTGTGGCTTCAACTCATACCGCGTCACCTGCACCTGCGAATATTCCGTGTGGAAAGTGGCACGACCATATTCAGCGCAACGGATAAGCAACCGCTGCGCGTAANNGTAGTTGCGACTTCAGTCGCTTTTTGGCCGCAAACCACGACTGAAGTCGTTACTACAAATCCAAATTGAGAACTGCTGCAACTCATACCTTGTCACCTGCACCTGCGAATATTCCGCATGGAAGGTCGCGCTCCCGTGTTCAGCGCAACGGATAAGCAACCGCTGCGCGTAAACGGATACGCTTCATTGGTCATTCGTTTATTCGATGTAGATTCGTTGCCACGCTACTGATTCAACTCATACCGCGTCACTTGTACCTGCGCATATTCTGCGTGGAAAGTTACGTGCCCGTTCGTATCCAGCCAGCGTTGCAGTAAATTGCGCGCATCCCACATCGCCGCTTCGGAGGACACCAGCCACACCGTGGATCGATTGGTGAACATGGCCTGCACTTGATCGAAGACGGTCGCCTCGCTGTCTTGATAGCCATCGATCGTACCGGGGAAGTTGGTGTAAGGCCCGCCTAAGGCTTGATAGGGCCGCCGGAAGTAGTAATCGAAATCGTACTGGACGTAGGGGATTTGAAACACGATCAATTCATTGGGTTTGATCTCCCGCTCGATCGTTTGAGCGGCCGAGCGGAAATCAGATTTGAGCGGCGTGGTCACTTGCGTGACGATTCCGATCGTGCTGACGATGAGCAGCGCGCTCAAGGCCACTACTGCCAACGGCTTCCACCATTTACCTAGCGCGTAAACGCCCAACGCCACGGCGAGATAAAACGCCGGTTGAACCCAGATCAAATAGCGATCGGTGAAGAGCGGCCGGTTGATCGAAATCAGCGCGATGATGATCGCCGGGATGAACGCCCACGCGATCAAACTGAGTCGCGCCAATAACCGATCGGGTCTTGCGCCGGACCGATCGGGAAGATCGATCGACAGCAACCCCAAGAGGGCGATGACGGTCGCCGCGGCGGTCGCGATCAAAACGACCTGCTCATCCAGCGAAGAAAAGACGCCGCGCGTGTAAGCGCCGCCCAATGTGCTGAGCATCTCGCCGAAAGTGTAGCGCGCGAAACCGGTCTCCGCCGGTTCAAACACCCACTTCAAGCGATCGACCGCCAGCGGCACATACGGCACGGTGACACACAACAGCGCCACTCCGCCAACCCGCAGATGCCTGCGACTGCCATGGGGCCACCACAAGAGGAACAACACCACCTCGACCGGAATCAATAACGCGGCCAGAATATGGGCGGCCATCGCCACGGTGGTGCACACCACCACGCCGATCCAGAAACGCAGCTTACCGTCTTCCACACCGCGCCTCAAGCAGTAAATGGCGGCCAGCGCCAGCATGGTGATCAACGTGTACATCTTGGCTTCCTGGCTGTACCACACTTGATAGGCCGACAAAGCGAGCAACGCCCCGGCGATCAATCCGACCGCTCGATTGAACAGGCGCGTCCCCAGCGTGATAATCAACGCGACGCCGATCACACCGCATAGCAGCGAGAAAAAACGCAGCGCGAATTCGCTGTAACCGGTCAGGCCAATCCAGCCGCGCAAAATCAAAAAGTACAGCGGGCCGTTGAAGCCCGGCTGCGTAAAGGACGCCAGTAGATCAGGAATGTTGGGCGGGCAGGTGGGCGTAAACGACAGCGCTGTTTGCGGCAGGCTCTTCAGCAACGGCGCTTGCGCAAAACAGATGGCGTCCACTTCGTCGCGCCACAGGCTTTGAAAGCTGAGGCCGTTCAAGCGGATGAGGAAGGCGATGAAGATCAGGGCGTAGGGGGCGACGCAAGATGCAAGATGCAAGATGCGGGATGCAAGAGTGATGGAAGACGCAGAGGTTCGAGACATGAATGATGAGCAATGAGTAACGAGTGATGAGTAACGAGTAATGAGTAATGAGTAAGACGCAATGCACACAATGTTCCACGCACCACGCACCACGTTTTACGCAGCACGCATTATACCGCAGCGCGTCCCACCGGGCGGCGGCGCACTTTTGACTCTGAGCGCCGGGTGTGATACAACTCCAGCAACCAAGTATGCGGCTCACGCATTAGCCATGCCGTAATTGTTTACCGAAGTGTCATTAGTATGATCTGAGCGCTTTTTGCGAAGAATCTCTGTGCCTGTCAGTAGCGAGTGCCGGTCGTGGTAGAGATTCTTCGCTCCGCTCAGAATGACATTCCAGGAAACACGGAACAAATACGCCATGTCGCTGAGCCCGTGGTTCCCCAGGAGGAGAGAATGCGCTTTATCAAAGGTCTGCTGTTGTTTGTGTTGGTCGTCGTCGTGATTGTCGCTGTGGTCGCGGGCGGCAGTTATCTGTATCTCACGCGCCGGGCCTTTCCCCAGATTGACGGCACGCTGCAAATCCCCGGTCTGCGTGCGCCCGTCACCATCATTCGCGATAAGAATGGTATTCCGCACATCTACGCTGGCAACCAACATGATTTGTTTTTAGCGCAAGGTTACGTGCAGGCGCAAGATCGCCTGTGGCAGATGGAATTGCAGCGCATCGGCGTCTCAGGCCGATCGTCCGAGCTCAGCCCCAGCGTCTCCAATATCGAACAAGATAAATTCGTGCGGACGCTGGGCTGGCGGCGCGCGGCGCAGGCCGATTACGGCGTACTGGACGACGACACCAAATCGATCTTGCAAGCTTACGCCGATGGCGTGAACACGTTCATCGCTACACATCCAAACAATCTTCCGCCTGAGTTCGCCATCGTCGGATTGTTCAGCGGCAAGGGCTTCAATTACGCCCCTGAAAAATGGCAGCCCGTCGATACGTTGCAGTGGGCCAAAGCCATGGCCTGGAGTTTGGGCGGCAACTGGGACGTGGAACTCTATCGAGCGGCGTTGATCAAGAAATTTGGCGCGGAACAGGCCGCGGCCCTATACAACGATCTGGTGCCGCCGTATGATTTTCAAAAGATGCCTGCCATCGTCACGCAGAACGTCTCATATCAAAACGTCCCGCTCGAGAGCGTGAGCGGCTTGCGCCAGTTGGACAACATCAGCGGCCCACGCGGCAGCGATATCGGATCGAACAACTGGGTCATCAGCGGCGCGCGCACCACCACGGGTAAACCGCTGCTCGCCAATGATCCGCACCTGGGCATTCAGATGCCGTCCATCTGGTACTTCAGTGGCCTGCATTGTCAGCCGGTGAGCGCCGATTGCCCTTACGACGTGGTCGGCGCGTCATTCGCCGGAATGCCGGGCGTGGTCATCGGCCACAATGCGCGCATCGCGTGGGGCGTCACCAACGTCGGACCGGATGTACAGGACTTGTTCCTCGAAAAGATCGATGGTAACCAGTACGAATATAAAGGCCAGAAGATCGATCTGGCGATTGTGCCGGAGACCCTCGTCATTAAAGGCCAGCTGCCCGCCGATTATCATCCTTCCCCCAACGAAACCGATGCCTATGATGCGCAGCGCGGCGCCACCACGATCACGCTCAACGTGCGCTCGACGGTGCATGGCCCGATCGTCAGCGATGTTGATAGTGATGCGGCGCAGGCCGGCGGCGATCTCGCTGTCGCGTTTTCGTGGACGGCGATCAATGTGGCCGATCAAACGATGGCCTCGTTCATCGGCGTCGATCGCGCGCAGAACTGGGAGGAATATCGCGCCGCGCTGAGCAAGTTCAACGCGCCCAGCCAGAACTTCATCTACGCCGACGTGGACGGCAACATCGGTTATCAAACGCCGGGCCGCATTCCCATTCGCGCCAAAGGCGATGGGCAACTTCCGGTGCCGGGTTGGACGGGCGAATACGATTGGATTGGCTACATCCCGTTCGATGAATTGCCCCGTGCCTTCAATCCACCGGAAGGCTACATCGTTACGGCGAACAATGCCGTCGTCGGGCCGGAATATAAATATTTTCTGGGCATGGATTGGGATCGCGGTTATCGCGCGCGGCGCATCGTCGATTTGATCACGGTTAAAGATCAGCTCAACGCCGATGACATCGCGGCGATTCAAGGCGACAACCTCAATCTATCGGCGCAGGAAATCGTGCCTTATCTGAAGACCCTCACCGTCGATGGTGATGCCCAGCTGGTGCTGGATCAAATCCTGGCGTGGGACTTTCATGAGCAGCGCGACAGCAGTGGAGCAAGCGCGTATCAGGTCTTCTGGCTGCACCTGCTGATGAACACCTTCGCCGACGAGCTGGGTCCCCTCGCGCCCGATTATATCGATGGCGGCCCCACCAACCGAGAGGCGCTAACTCAATTACTGGCGAAGCCCGACTCGCCGTGGTGGGATGATGTGACGACGAACGGCGTGAAAGAAACGCGCGACGATATTTTGAAGAAAGCCTTAGCCGATGGAGCGAGTCAGCTCATCGGAGAGTTGGGGCGCAATCCGGCTGACTGGACGTGGAGCAAACTCCACACGGCGCTCTTCGCCAGTCAAGCGTTAGGAACCAGTCCCTTGGCCTTCCTGTTCAATCGCGGGCCGTATGTCGTGGATGGTGGCACAGCCGCCGTGAATGCGACGAGCACGGGCAGCAACTTCAAAAAAGCTTACAGCAATCCACCGGGCAAGCTAGCCGACATCTTTGCCGAACGTTCGACCCCGTCCTTGCGCCAGATCGTCGACTTTGCCGATTTGAATAGCTCGCGTTTTATTCACACCACGGGCGAGAGTGGCCTGCCGACGAATCCACATTACGATGACTTCATCGATAAGTGGCGGAACATTCAATATGTTCCCATGTGGTGGGACATCGCCGACATCAAAGCGAATGCGGAAGGAACTCTGACGCTAACTCCGTAGTCTTAGCTGTCATCATGAACGGCGTTCACCATCGCTCAGAAAACGCTCCGCTCCCCGTCCCCGGGGAGCGCCCTCGCGGACGAGGGCTGCGAGCATTTTCAAGTCAGATCACAGTAACTTGATTGTAACCAAGTCGGAATCACCGCCTTGGCTCAATTTGCCTATAATGTGGGTTGTGTACTAAAATCAGTATGGCGCAATTAACCGAAGACACCGCGGTCTAGCGCTAATTCCAATATGGAGGCATAGTCAATGAAGAACGTCCCGCGTCTTGCCGTACTAGTCGTTGTTTTAGCGATGAGCGTGGTCGCGGCGCTGCCGGTTTCGGCCGCCCCCGATCGCGCTTCCGACCTGCCGCAGTATCAGGTGATTGGGCAACACTCCGTCAAGCAGGGTGAGTGGATTTACTGCATCGCGCGCGCCTACAAGGTTTCACCGTGGACCATCGCCGAGCAGAATCATATCCCGTGGCCGTACTATGTGTATCCCGATCAAGTGCTGCAAATTCCTGGCGTGCCTTGGTACAACATCCCGGCCGGGCAGACCTGCGCTCCGCAGTTTACCGCACCGGTATGGCCCACCCCCACACCCTTGCCGCCGACACCTACGCCTGGGCCGATTCCGCCGACCCCTGTGCCAGGGGCGTGCCGTTACTATCACACCGTGCGCTGGGGACAGACCTTGTCGGGTATTGCCTGGTACTATGGCACCACCAGTCAGGCCGTGATGCAGGCTAATCCGTCCATCGTCAATCCGAACCTGATCTACACGGGTCAGGTGTTGTGTATTCCGTAGCTGTTCGATCCCCGCAAAATTCTTCAGCTGTCAACCAGTGCCGCATGGGCTCCCGTGCGGCGCTGGCCGTTCAGCGGGGCCAGTCTAACCTGAGGCGTTCATTTGTCAGTAACTCAATTGAAACCCACCAAAGTCGTGTTTTGTGTTACTCTAACATAGCATCAGCATATTGAGTCGGGGAATACTCAGCCAATTGGTTTGAGATGTCGAATTTGCTTTAGGAGGTCAGCCGCTTATGAAACACACATCACGCTTCATCCTTGTCGCAGCGGTAGTGGTGATGGCTGCCATTTTCGTGTTGCCGGTCTCGGCCGGGCGTCTTCCGTCTGCCGCCGTTTTCCAGAGCCCGCCTGATACGCCGACTCTGCCACCGCCTGCCACTAACACACCGACCTTGCCGCCTGCTACCAACACGCCCGTCCCGACCGTGACGAACACGCCGGTCCCGGCAGCGACCAATACGCCCACCCCGCTGCCGACGATGACGCCATTCCCGACGTACATTCCGCCAACCTATTTCCCGCCGCCACCACCGCCACCACCACCGCCGCCCGCTTACGCTTACACCATTCTAGGTTATCACACGGTGAAGCCCGGTGAGACGTTGTATTGCATTGGCCGCGGCTATCAAGTTTCACCGTGGGCCATCGCTTCTGTGAATTACATTCCATGGCCTTATTACGTGTATGCCAATCAGCAGTTGGCGATTCCCAATGCGCCGTGGTACAACATTCCGGCGGGGCCGGTCTGCGCGCCGCAATTTGGACCCGGCCCGTATCCGACGTTTACGCCTGCACCGCCGACGCCCACTCCCAACCCGCTTACTCCAACGCCGGTGCCTGTTGGCTGCCGCTATTACCACTACGTGCAATGGGGGCAAACTCTCTCTGGGATTGCGTGGCATTACGGCACGACGATTCAATCTATCCTGTACGCCAATCCCAGCATCACCAACCCGAACCTGATTTACGCGGGATCGACCCTGTGTATCCCGTAAGCCAGTGACATACAAAAATGAGGCGACCTGTGGTGTGCAAGTCGCCTCATTTTTGTTCCTTCGCTCTACGCGAGTTGTGCTGCATAAGCAAACAGCGCCGGAGTTCCGCCAGTGTGCCAGAACAACACATTTTGTTCCGCCATGAATTCGCCTTTACGAATCAAATCGATCAAGCCTGCCATGGCCCGGCCCGTGTAGACCGGATCGACCAACAATCCCTCGGTCTGTGCGCACAAACGAATGGCCTCGCGTTCCGGCTCACCCAGCACGGCATAGCCGCCGCCCAGGTAATGATCGTTCACTTCGAAATCATTGGCCGTGAAGGTTAAGGGTGTGCCGATGTATTGAGCAGTCGCCGTGGCGAGATCGACGAGCAGCGGCACTAAGTGATTGGCGCGATGATCCACGCTGATCCCCAAGACCCGACCGGTATAGCCGCCCAACTTCGCCCCCAAGGCCAATCCGCTCTGTGTGCCGCCGGAACTGGTAGCGAAGACGATGGCATCAAACTTCACCTCCAGCGATCGGGCCTGTTCGATAAACTCAGCCATGGCCGCGACGTACCCGGTGGCCCCGATCGGATTGGAGCCGCCCAACGGGATGAGATACGGGCGCTGTCCGCGGGCCTTTAACTCTTCGGCGACTTCGCCCGCGACTTCGTCGAGGTTGCGCGTACCGGCCCAGAAAATTTCCGCGCCGACGAGATCGTCCAAGAGGATGTTGCCGGTTCGATCGGCTGGCGGCGTACCCCGCAGCACCAACGCGGATTTCAAGCCACTCTTGGCCGCCGCCGCCGCCGTTTGTCGCGCGTGATTCGACTGCGGCGCGCCGACGGTAATCAGCGTATCAGCTTGTTGATCCAATGCCGCCGCCACCAGAAACTCCAACTTGCGGGTCTTATTGCCGCCGGTTGCCAGGCCGGTTTGATCGTCGCGTTTGACCCATAGGGCCGGGCCTCCCAGGCGAGCAGACAGGTGGGGCAGGGCGTGAATGGGCGTCGGGAAAAAGCCGAGAGCTGTGCGGGGTAGAGCGGCGAGCATGTTGGTCTCCGTGTGTGGTCTGGATCGGGTGACAAAACGATCGGTTTGCCGCGCCGATTCGTGTCGAGATTATAGCCGTTGCCGCTGACTTTACAAATCCCGGTGAATTCGCTATAATCTGGGCGGCTTCAGGCAAATGCGGACTGAGAGTTTTGGTCTCTCAGTCCTTGCCTTTGTGCCCATAAACCAAGTTCCTGAAGCACCACAGACTGATTGGAGGGGATGCCCCATGGTAGAACAACAGACATTTTTGACCCGTGAGGGTCAGAAGAAACTTGAAGAAGAACTCCATCACTTGCAGACGGTGCGCCGCCAGGAAGTGGCTGAGCGCTTGCACGCGGCGATGGAAGAAGGCGACATCGACGAGAATGCCGAATACGACGATGCCAAGAACGAGCAGGCGTTTGTCGAAGGCCGCATCCTGACGCTGGAAATGATGCTGAAGAATGCGGTGATCATCGACGAGGAGAGCGTTCACCACGACGAAGTGACGCTGGGCGCGATGGTCACGATCGTAGAGGGCGATAATCCGCCGGAAGAGTATCACGTCGTCGGCGCGGCGGAAGCCGATCCGACACAGGGCAAGATCAGCAACGAAAGCCCCCTGGGTAAAGCGCTGATGGGGCGGCGCGTGGGCGATTCGGTGCAGGTGAGTGCGCCGGCAGGCCTGCTCACCTTCCGCGTTTCGGCGATCAAGTAAGGGCAGCCGTTGTGACCGATAAGTCCATGCGAGAGATCGCATGGACTTTTTTATGGAGTGAAGGACATGGAATTCAACGATCTGGAACTTGAACGCCTGAAGAAATTGCAGCGCCTGCGCGAGCGCGGCATCGAGCCGTATCCGGCGCGGGTCACGCGCACGCATACCAATCAGCAAGTGATCGACGAATTTGCGGCGAAAGAGGCCGCACAGGATGCGCCGCATTTTGCGGCGCATCCTGCGGGCGGCGAAGCCGTCAATGCCGCCGTGGTCGGTCGGTTGGTGCTGGTGCGCCCGATGGGCAAAGCGTCCTTCGCGCATATCGAAGACGGCACCAGTCGCCTGCAGATTTATATGAAGAAGGAAGAGGTCGGCGAAGAGACTTACGAGATGTTCTTGAAAGACCTCGACCTGGGCGACTTCGTCGAAGCGCAGGGGCACATGTTCCGCACCAAGACCGGCGAGCCGACGCTGCGCGTGTCACAACTGCATATCATCAGCAAAGCCATTCAACCGCCGCCGGAAAAATGGCACGGCCTGAAGGATGTGGAAACACGCTATCGACAGCGCTATGCCGACTTGCTATCGAATCCTGAAATTCGCGAAGTCTTCCGCAAGCGAACGAAGATCGTCAATGCGCTGCGCCGCTTCTTCGACGGCCTCGATTTTCTGGAAGTGGAAACGCCGATCTTGCAGCCGCTCTACGGTGGCGCCGCGGCCCGACCGTTCATCACGCATCACAATCAACTTGATCAGGATTTGTATCTGCGCATTTCGTTCGAGTTGTATCTCAAGCGCCTGCTGGTGGGCATGTACGAGCGCGTGTATGAAATCGGCCGTGACTTTCGCAATGAGGGCGTGTCGTTCAAGCACAATCCAGAGTTCACGCAACTGGAATTCTACGCTGCTTATTGGGACTATCGCAAGGTGATGGAAGTCACCGAACAGATGATTCAATACGTGGCGCAAGAAGTGAATGGCACCACGGTGATTGAATTCGACGGCAAGACAATCGAGCTGGGTGGCACGTGGGCGCGCATCACGATGCGGGACGCGATCAAGAAGTGGGCCGAGATCGATTACGTGGAATATCCTACGGCTGAGGAGCTGCGGCCGGCCATCCGCGCGATGGGTGGTCATGCGCCCGATGATGCTTCGTGGGGCAAGCTGATCGATGGGCTGGTGGGCGACTACGTCGAACCACAGTTGATCCAGCCGACCATTCTCTACGATTATCCGCGCGACATTTCGCCGTTGGCCAAGCGCAAGGCGGGCGATCCCATGCACGTGGAACGCTTCGAGTTTTTCATCGCCGGCATGGAGATGGGCAACGCGTTTTCGGAACTGAACGATCCGCTCGATCAGGAAGAGCGTTTCGTCGAGATGGGCCGCGCCGATAATATGGAAGAAGGCGAGGCGCATCCATTGGACGAAGATTATCTGCGCGCCATGCGCTACGGCATGCCGCCCAACGGCGGCTTCGGTATGGGCGTCGATCGCCTGACGATGCTGCTAACGGGCCGGTCGACGATTCGGGAAGTGATTCTGTATCCGCATCTGCGGACTTCAGAGAAGTAGCGACGACCGACGAAGGACGATAGACGACAGTTCATACGCCCGCTGCTGAGAGCTCCACTCGGCAGTGGGCGTTGTGTTTGGGAGAGTGCTATAATCGCAGTGGGTACGAACTGGGCATGGTAACCGGAGTGAAAATAATGTCTGAGCAGCACGGTCAATTTCAACGGGATACGCGCCTGCAGACCCGGCAGCTAACCTCGGAATTGATTGCCTACATCGTCGAGAAGATCGCTCGCGAGGTCACACCCCGGCAGATCGTTCTATTTGGATCACGCGCACGGGGAGAAGCCACGGACAGCAGCGACCTTGATCTGTTCATCATTCAGGACAGCAAGACTTCCAACCGCGAAGTCAGGCGCAGGATTGAATCTCTTCTGTGGGGGCGGCGCTTTGGGGTTGATCTGATTGTAAGACGCCCCGAAGAAGTGGCGCGCAATGTAGCCGATGGTAATCCATTCTACACGCGGCACATCCTGGCGGAAGGACGGGTGCTGTATGAACGACCGACCTAAGCGTCCGGTGGCGACATCTCAAGAGTGGCTGCGCTACGCCAAGGAGGATTTCGGTGTGGCCGAACGAGAGCTGTCGAGCGAAGAACCGGCTTATCATACGATTTGTTTTCTGTGCCAGAGCGCGGCAGAAAAATTCTTAAAAGGTTACTTGATCGCGCAAGGATGGATGTTGGAAAAGACTCACGACCTGGTTGAGCTGCTCGAATTTTGCGTGGACTACGACGTGGACTTGGGAGCAATGGTTGCCGAAGGGGCCGTGTTGAATGAGTATATCGTCGCGGGGCGTTATCCGGGTGATCTGACGTTTGAGGACATTGGAGAAGCACAAGCGGAAGAGGCGCTCAGAGCGGCACAGCTTATCCAAGCGCGCGTTACCGCCCTGATGGAAACGAAGTAGAAACACCACCAACGGCTGGAGTATAGTGGCTAGGTTGAAAGATATTACGGCGGTGCAAGTCCTAGCGGATCATCGGCTGCGGCTGCGCTTTGAGGATGGCGCCGAGGGCGAAATTGATGTGGCGCAACTCATCGACTTTAGGGGCGTGTTCGCACCGCTTCAAGACCGCGCTTACTTTGCGCAGGTACGCGTGAACGCTGAGACAGGAACCATCGAATGGCCGAATAAAGCCGACCTGGACCCGGATGTGTTGTACGCAGTCATTACCGGCCAGTCCATTCCGACCCTCTTTGAGGGGATTACTGCGATAACATGACGGCTTACCGCATGTGATTTAGCAGTGCCAAAATAGAAAGATAAATCATAGACAACAGGTGACATTCATCACTTGGTGAAACAAGGGAGTCATAGTAAGGTTGTTTCCAACCAATGGGGTGAGGCAATCATGAAGATCGGTCTCTCGGTCTCTCGGTCTCTCGCCAACGCTGTTTCTAGCCCAAAACTCTACGCGAATTTAACGCGCCTGCTCGTGGGAAAATCAATTCCACAAGCGGGCGCGTTATGTTTTGTCCAGGCATCTTATAGGATGGATATAGGATGATTATGAGATGATTAGCGGTGTATGGCAGGCAAGCTGCTCACAGTAACAATCGTCGTGAAAGAAATCGACCGGAAGTTGCATTTCTATTTGTAGAAGGAGGCCAGACATGGCGAAAGTTCGCAACAACATCGTGATTAAGGGGTTGAGTGGGACGCTGGGCGACCAGATTACGATCAAGCAGGATAAGGCCGGGCGCACGATTGTGAGCATGAAGCCGACTTATCCTGAAGATCGCCAGTTCAGCGCGGAGCAGCTGACACACCAGTCGGACTTCAAGGAGGCGACGACCTACGCGAAGACGGCAGCCAAGACGGAAGAGGTGTATGCCGAGAAGGCCGTGGGCACAGCGCAGTCGGCGTATAACGTGGCCGTAGCCGATTGGTTTCACGCGCCGGAGATTGTGGAGATTGATCTGAGCGCGTGGACGGGGCTGGCCGGGCAGCCGATCCGCGTGAAGGCAGTAGATGATGTGCAGGTGAAGCAGGTGACAGTGGTCATCACCGATGAAAGTGACGTGATGATCGAGCAGGGGGTGGCGCAGTCGGCAGATGGGTTGTGGTGGGTGTACACGACGACAGCGGCGGCCAGCGGACAGCCCAAGGTGGTGGCATCGGCGGCGGATTTGCCAGGGCATGTGGCGAAGATGGTGAAGGGGAAGTAATCCTTCTTAAGTCTACAAATTCATTTCAGGAGGAATACCATGATAGACGAGATGCAACACGAAGGCGAAGGAATCAATTTTAGCCATGCTTTTCTGCTGTTAGATGGTTCAGGCAGCATGACGGAGTCTGAGCTGCGCTCGGGGAAGCCAAAGCATAAAGCAGTTGCCGATATGGTACAGAACCTTATCAATGAGCTGCACGACGGCCTCTCAATCATCAATACGCAGCTAACTATCATTTGCTATGACAGCAACAAGGTAGATGATATCCGCTTGCAAGGCCATGATGTAAAATCCGATGCGTATTACAATCAGAATAACCAAGATGTATGGGACCCGCTTCGAGGTCATAATGGTGCGACACCTATTGGGCGTGCATTGGCTTTTGGCCGTGAGCTGGCCGAACAATGGGTCACTACTGCACCGGGCATGGAAGTTCGACGGGCGGTGATTTACTTGATATCGGATGGCATGAATTATCCTGACACCGAATCTAATGGAATGGATGAAAAGAAGAAGATCAAGAAATTCAATGATGAACAGGCGGCTTTGAAAGAGCAAGGAGGATTCAAAGGCAAGATTAGCATTGCCACGGTTGGCTACTTCCAGTATCCGGCCGGGACCAAATCTGAGGAAGACAAGGGGCGCGAACTGCTGAAGAGTTTGCCCATCAATGAAAAAGCCTACTTTGAGACCGATGACGCAGAAAAAATCGCCGCCTATATTGTGCGCACACTCTCTTGACGATTAACTATCGCAAGGGTGCGATATCACTGGGGTAGTCGTCGTCAACGGCTGCCCCAGTGTGAGTTTAATTGATATATGCGAGGAGGAAGTGATCAGTTATGGAAATCGTACCTGTTCCGTTGTGGATAATGTATGTGATAACCATAGTTTGGGCATTTCTTCTGATCGTGAGCTTGTGGGTCATTGTTTTCGGGCGGCAGCGTATCAGGCAATCTTCCAATAATCGCTCTCGCGCCTCACAGTCGAAGGGAACTTCCAATATCCTACGATCGACATCCATGGCACACGCCCCAGATAACAGAGGAAATTCAATGTCTATTGAAGTAGCAAGTGGTCGCACAACGGATCCTAGTGGAGGTGCGGATGATCGCAGCAGTCGCGAGCAAGTAGTTGCTACAATAATGGGTCATCCGGTGTTGTGCCCGAAGCCGTTTGAGCATCAGCTGCCAGACAAAGGCGAGGATAGGATTTTATTCGGCTTGCTTGCAGAACGTTGGCCGTTTGTTATCGTCGCCGATGGGGTATCCGACAGCGAAGGCAATGGTGGCGATATTGTTTCAGGTTTTGGCGGAAATGCCGCACAGGCTGTTGCTGAAACAGCGAAAAAACATTTGGATTCAACACTACGTCGAAAGCATTTGCATGAAATTCTTATACATGTACGAGAGGCCTATGATCAAGGTGCGGAGGAACTAAAAACCCAAAAAACTTTAGGTAAGACGACTCTGCTTGTCGCATTTCTTTGTGAAATTGGTGAACCTGCATCGCCGAAAGCATTCTGGGTGTATGCCTATGAAGGTGACGGCTCGATAGTTTTGATGAGCCCACAGAGAAAGATTGATGGGAAAATTTGGCGTACTGAGCTGCTAGCGCCTGGCCAGAAATATGAGTCAACGGCAAGCATATCACAGGGTGGACCATCCGTTGCACCGGTAGTCGGTTGCGTTGCATATGAGCCTGGCGATATGATTTATTTGGCGTCTGATGGAATGGATGCTGTTCAAAAGGCTGTACGTCAAAATAAGAAAGTATTCTTTGCGAACTATATTTGGGACTGTTTCGAAAAAACGCACGAGACCACACAGCTATACTCAGAGCTGTCTAATTTCCGATATGACGACGATGCGGTGCTTGGATTGATCTGGACAAGGAAATGAGTCTATGAAAGGAGTAACATTAACAACACAGTGCGCTGGCACGATTACAATATTGGATAGGCGAGATTGGGGAAAACAGGGAGAAATTTATGATACCAGCCGGGCGGATTACCTATTGAAAGTATGTATGCCTGACGATGACAAAACGGCTGATGAATTGGCAAAAATAAAAAAGGACATGATCAAAAAGTATCAGACCTTTTCCTTGCTCCAGTTCGGAAAAGACAAAGAAGTAACCTGCTTGCCTTTAGAATATTGTGAGGTGGACTACAATGGCCCTACGCCTGCATATCTTATGCGAACAGCTATGGGCCAGCAAATGCAGAAGAATATAAAGTCGTTGTTGGGATTGAGTTTGCCTGAGCGCTTGTGCATTGCGCGAAGTTTAGCTAACGCACTCAATCTATTACATGGGCGTCAAGTCATCCATTCTGATTTTAAGCCTGACAACTTCTTTTTTGACGGATCAGGGCTTGTTCAGATGCTTGATATTGACGGCGGGGGGTATTTTGGGACATGGCCCGGGACAAAACAATTCTGGCCCGATGTACCCCCGACTGAAATATATAAGCCGCCGGAACTGTTCTGGTCGACTTGGGAAAAAATTTGGGCTAAAACCAATTGGAGTAAACCCGCCCCCCTCGTCATACAGCCTGATCTCTGGTCTTTGGCAGTTTTGCTCTATCAGATATTGGTTG
>PMCF01000455.1 GCA_003154115.1 Anaerolineae bacterium | reverse complement strand
CGTCACCGTACTGGCTGAATAGTTACTCTGGCAGTTTTTTCTCAATTACCAAAGCGTTCCACGCACTAATCTGATCTTTCTTGCCCAATGCTCGAATAGTGGCAAATTCAGCGATTTGCCGCGTTGCGGCATAATACTTTTGCTCAACTTTGCCATTCACCCAGCGAATTCTCTTGGTAACGGCCAGCTCATCGTTGCTGATGTAGGGCGCGAATTCCTCTTTCTCGCCGCCTGACCGAAGCTCGTAATAGACAACTCGAATCTGAATATTTACCGAGGTGTCCTTGTTATAGAAGTCCTCGATCGTAATCGGAGCGCCGGGATCGTAGAAGACTTCCAGGGCCGATAGAAGTGATGACTTACCACTACCATTACGACCGACGATGGCAGTGAGCCGGTCACACTCTAGCGTCTCCCTTTGAAAGCAGCGATAATTTTCAAGATAAATTGACTTGATCAGCATTCAATGTCTCCACCAACTCCCGAATCAGTGCTGGTTACAATTGAAATACTCACCGTGATGACCTTACAATGCTTTCGTGAGAGGCTATCGCATCTTGAGGATGACTTTCTCACTCCCACCCTCTCCCCAGCTACTCCCGCCGATGTGCCGCAGCAAGCACGGTCGCGCAGGATCCCCGATCGACCCGCGTGATCGTGTTGTAATGAATCTCGAATGGTTGCTGGCGCGTCACCGCGCAAATGGGTCTGCTAAATCTCCGCAATGCGCAAATGACTATGTCAGCGTACATGACATTTGAAAGTAGCAATTATCAACGCTGGCGGAGAAAGCGGAGGTTAGGCGCCAATCACGATATCAACCGATCTACACCGGTTTGCAATCAATTCAAATTGGTCCCGCCAACAATTGTAATCGGCATTCAGATTGCAGCCGGATCGCCGCTTTGCGCTGCGCTTCTTCACAGTATGGTAGATTGACCAACAACTGATTCACTAGCGCCAGAGCGCGCTCATACAGCGCATGAGCGGCTTCATAATATCCTTTCGCGGCGCAATCTTTAGCTTCGGCCAGCAGTGATTCAATGGAACCGATCTTGATCGGCGAGGCCACAGGGTCGTCCGCCAGATCACCCCAGGCTTTCTCAACTCTGGCTCTGCGCTGATTCATTTTCCAGTCTGACTGGGCGTCCCGAATACGTTGTGCCTGCGACAGGCGCTTATGCGCCTCGCTATCTTCAAACCACTGTACCTCGCGCAGGTATTCAGGGATGAACCACCGCTGGGTGCGCTGACTGTAGTAGTAGCGGCGAGGCCAGAGCTCGTTGTTCCATCGCCGAGATGGCGGCTCAGTTGTGGACAGATCAAACCATTTCTTCTGGGGTGCCGCGTCAACAATCACACCTGGTCGCTGCTCATACCACCGTAGCCGGCCGTCAAACTTTGTTTGAAGCTGACGACGTTTGGCTTCATCGAAGGGCGGTTTGACTTCGAAAAGCAGCTCCCCATCCTCTTTCAAGTAGCGCGCCAATACCTGGCAGGAAGCATCAACACGGTTACCAACCCAGAAGATCGCTCGATGAAATTTTCCGGAAGGGTAGTAAAAATCGACGACCCGGAAATGCGTAGGCTGGTAACAGTCGCGCTGTGTCACCACTGCGGCTTGAGGCTCGACCCGCGCGGCTGACTGTTCAACTCGCGCAGCAAGCTGTGCACGCTTTCGGGCTTCAACCTGTTGTCGGTAAGACTCGCAGCTCTCACAGCGCCAATTGGTGCTATGCCGCACCACAGTGAGTGGTTGGTCAGGCTTCCATGGTGTTTCACCAGCATAGATCGCCTCAACGCCCTCTAGCTCAATCCAAGACACCTCCATCTCTTGTAATAGGACTGCCTTGAGCAGTTCAACACGATGGCTTACCTACACCTCGATAGCCGCTATTGGTTTCCCTTTGACCAGCAGCACAATATCTGGGCGCAAAGGATTCAACGCATACTCGACCTGCACGTCATCCCAATCGATGGCAAATTCCATGATTCGTCTTGAAGTGCAGTCTGGTCGATTGGGACCAGATCCAACACACGGCTCATTAATTTCTAGTTTTGAGACAAGCCTGAGTTGTTGCGCCAGATAAAACTTCACATTCTGATGCAGCGCGGTTTCCGGATGAGTCGCGCTGCATTCACTGTCATCTTGATGAGCAGCATGATGCGCTCTATCGGGGCCGAGCTTCATCGTCACCGGTTCCCGGCAGATCGGGCACAATGCGGCAGGGCGCTGGCGTGGGGCCAAGCCTGCGAATTCCGTTACTTGATGAAGTTCGTCATGGACAAGCACCCAGGCGAGGCGAACCTTTTTATCAGATTCCACATGCTGTGCCATTGTATGAAGACCTTTGCCGCGTTCAAGGTGCAGCGACTTGTGTTCACCTTCAATTGGCTGTAATGCAGGACAGCGAGTGTCTATTACGTCCTCATATCCGCCAAAAATTCCGAGGCGGGGTCCACACTGGTGACCAGTAAATGATCGCGGGCACGAGTACAGGCGACATACAGCAAATGTCTCTCGGTATTGTAAACATCTTCCAAGTCGGATGGGTCGGACGCAGTTTCAATACGTTCTTGCAAGGGAATGATCTCATCATCACAGGCCATGACTGCGACGGCGCGGAATTCAAGCCCCTTGGCAAGGTGCATGGTGCAAAGCGAAGCGCTGCCAGCAACCGTGTCCATTTTCTGATCGAGCACTTTGTAGGCCAGCCCGGCAGCTTCCAGAGCAGCTTTTGCTCTTGGCAGCTGCGCTTCTGAGCGCACAAAGATGCCGATCTCTTCGGGCTGCAAACCATCAGCGAGGCGTTCTTCGAGCCAGACGGCAACGGCTTCGCTCTCGGATTCCGGCGACTCAAAAGTTTCGACCGCCGGGGCAGGACCGTTGAATATTGAGATTGTGCCAGCACGAGTTTCGGTAATGCCATCGACGTCGGCCAGCTCAGGACCGAGGAGGCGATCCGCCTGTGTGCGAATCTGATGCGAGGTCCGGTAATTGATGCGCAGGTTTTTCGAGCGGCCACGCACATCCACGCCGAGCGCTTTCCATGAGAAGGGTTGCTGGAAAATGCGTTGACCGAGATCCCCGGCGAAGAACAGACTGTTAGGACGATTACCAGAGAGTGCCGCTAGGAATTTCAACTGCGGAATGTTGACATCCTGCGCTTCGTCCACCACGATGAAGTCAAAAGGCGAACGGTGATTGGCATAGTGCACAGTCAATTGATTGAACAGACCGGCGTAGGTGATCAGTCCCTGTGCCTTGAGCGCAGACAGGACCTGCTCGAAAATCGACCACAAAGTTTGTCGGAG
This sequence comes from Anaerolineae bacterium, assembly GCA_003154115.1. Lineage (GTDB taxonomy): Bacteria > Chloroflexota > Anaerolineae > Fen-1058 > Fen-1058 > Fen-1058. The sequence continues at coordinate 1,418 of PMCF01000455.1, read as the reverse complement.
ATTCTCTGGCAGACGTGTTTTACGTCCCAGACGGGAGACATCGCGATAGGCTTCCCGGCTGTCTAGCTGCCAGGCGTCAACGACTTGTTCCCATTCCGTGATCAGGAAATGCTGGCTGAAGGAATGTCCACCGACTTTGGCCGCGGCTTCGACGATGAGAGATCGAATGGCTTCTGCCGAAGCGATGCGCACTTTGCCTAGATTGGCACCGTACAGGCGTTCGCCGATGCTGTTCATGGCGTAGACTTCGATCTGTTCGCCCAGAACGGGCTGGTTATGAATCAACGTTCGCAACTTTGTTCTTAGCGCATTCGCCAGGGTATCGGAAAAGGTTGCCAGTAAGACTCTCGCACTTGGATTGATTTTGGCCAAGTGAACAGCACGATGCAGAGCAACAACGGTTTTGCCCGTTCCGGCAGAACCGGACACGCGGGCTGGTCCGCTGTAATCGCCGGTGGCGAAGCGACGCTGATCGGGGTGCAGAAATACCGACCATTTTTCCCAGGGGTATTCGAGGGCGCGCGCCAGTTCTTCGGTGTCGCCCATGATGCGGAAGCGCCGCATGGCGTCGGGATGATCGAAGGGATTGCCAACAGCGACAGGCGTGGGCACGACTTGTGGCTTTCCGCCTACTGCGAGTTCGAGCAACGCTTCCGCTGCTTCCTGAGGGAGGTGATCGGCTAACGCGAGCAGGCTGTCTTCATTCGCCTCGCGCACGTCCGCCAACCATTCCAGCGGAACTCCATACCCTAGCAGTTCATCATCCGACTTCCCGGCAAACAAGCGTGGCTTAGGCCGGATTTCGGTTACATAGTTGGGAATGACGATCTCTTGAACGGTTTCTCGGATTTCGACTAACTGCGCTGCGCCTGTCGTAGGATGGGTCTCGAGCTTGCGCCGTTCTGCCCACCGATAAGCATGGTCATGATGTCCCGCAAAGCAGATGAGCAGACTACCTTTACTTTGATGAACGATCAGGCGCACATCGCGGCTGACACGCACCGAGGCGAAGTTGGGGTCCTGGGCACGATCGAGCTTGTGAAAACTCAGGCCGGGGTTGGCTGGGTTAACCTGCAAGTCGAAGACTGTGGTCTTGACCGCTTTCTGCTCCTCGTTGCTGAGTTTAGACAAACTGTCTACGAAAGTGTCGGCAATGCGAAATTCCATTAGCTCACCTTGAAGACCTTCATAACTTCATCGCCCAAATGGTTGATGACCTTGACCGCAATACGACCAGATGTCGGTTTATCGAAGGGGCGGGAGGTGTCGCTGTTGAGCGATGCCCAGGCTTCTTCGTTGACTTCGGCTTTGAGCGTGGTCTTGAGCGCGGAGTAGGGATCGTTAGCGCCGAGGAAGTAGGCGTGGCGGACGAAGAAACTTTCTTCGTTGTAGTCGGTGTCGATGAACCAGCAGGCGAT
>PMCF01000119.1 GCA_003154115.1 Anaerolineae bacterium | reverse complement strand
CCCCTCACTACGACCACACCTTTCGGGGATACCAGTTTGGCGCGCGGCGGTGAATTTGCAGTAGGTGGCTTACAGGCGCAAGCCGCGGCGGGTCAATTCATGACCAGCCTGAATCTGCATGTGGATTACACCGCCAACACGACCGCGCATGGACAGTACTACACGGTCAGCGGCCAAAACGAGGTTCACGCCATTGGCGGACGACCGGTGGAACCGAAAACGTCGATCAATCTGGCGCGCACCGATGGCAATGTGCAGGGTGTGCTGTTCACCGGCGGACGGTTCGAAGACACCTTCAACTTTAATCCACTCATCGCGCGAGTGGTGACCGACACGCAGTCGGCCACCCTTGAGCCGACCTATCCTATCACACGTGAGTGGTATCCTACCCGCCTGGCGACGATCAATCAGTTCCTCGGCATTGACGCCGTATCACGCGAACGGCTGGTGGTGGTGCCCGGGCAATTCATCGCCAAGAATGGCGCTGCGCCGACGCTGGGCACGCAGCGGCTGTACCGCGATCTCTCCTTCGACGTGTACTACGCGCCCTTCGAGACCACCGACTTCACGCCGCCGACCGTGGCGGGGGTGACGGCGCGGCCCAGCGGCTCACAAATTAACTTTGAAGTCCAGGTCAGCGATGAGAGTGGCAGTGTGCAGCGCGTGATCGTGGTGTATCGCCGGTTGCCCGATCGGGCGTGGTCGAAAGTCGAACTCGCCTACAATCAAAGTCTTGGTCTTGCCACGGGCAGTGTAAACGGGCTGGGCACAAGATTCGAATATTTTGTGCAAGCGGTCGATGGGACTGGCAATGTGGTCCTGGTTCTCAATAATGGCGTGCCCTTCCTTCAAACGGATGGCCGCTCTGAAGTGTATCTGCCCTTGGTCAGGCGGTAACGCCAACACTGAACACGCCGCTTGGTATCGGCGGCCTCTTTCTATCACCTCTCGGACATCGCCCTTCACAACACGCTCGCTTCGATTTGAAGCGAGCGTGTTCGGATTGGCAGATACGCTTTGTGCACGAGACGAAGAAGCGTCAAAAGAAGTGCTCAAGTCAACCTGGACAGGGCACAGTCAGCAATTCTTAATATGGCCGCAGTAGCGGCATCCGCAGCAGAGGCGGCTCCCACGCCGCCGGTTTCGCGGGCACACATGCACCCACTGCGTGCAGTGCGGTGTGGGAGCCCGCACGGCTAGTGATACACAGTCGCACACACCACCAATTGCCAACCAGCGACCGCCCTGCCCCTCGGTTGAATGAAAACGAGAGGGCTGATTTCACAGCCCTCTCGTCCTTCTCCGTATCGTCACGGGATGCTTCGCAATGACACACCCTTACAGATTCAACTTCTTCAACAGATCAGGCCGGCTCTTGAGCGTGGTCTGCGCCAGCCGCTCGAAAATCTTCTGCCACTTGTCCAGCGTAGCGAAAGCCGCATCCCGATCGGCCGTCGATTTGGTGGCCGCGCCGATGGCAGCATTCTGAACTTCGTCGGCTTGCTTGAAGGCATCCACAGCGGCGAGCGCTGAAGTGAGATACGCCGCCGGATAACCATTGGCCGCAAAGGTTGCCGCGTAGGGTTCTTTGAGTGCCGCTGTATACGACAGCTGCGCCGCGCCGATGAACCGCTGCGCGTCTTTGGGAATGCTGCCGTTGAGGTTGAGGGCGGTGCGATCGGCGGCGGCGGGAAACAGGCGGCGGGCATTGACGCGGAACTCGCCGACCATTTCACGTGCTGCCGATTCTGCACCGTTGCGAACGGCGCTGATTTGGCTCTGCGCCTTCATCGCCGTTTGCCGCACGCTGAAGGCGGCCTGGGCAGCCTGCTGCAACGCCACACCTTCAGCGAACTTGGCAGCATTGAAGCCGCGCGGCGCGAGCAGTGCCATGATTTCGGTGTCGGCTTGCGCCGTCGCCAGGGTTTGCCCGGCGCCGACGATGCGGTCGAGCATGGCCTGATCTTGTTCGGCACGTTCTTTGACGGGTTTCGGCGTAGGGGTCGGTGTTGGATCGGTCATGATTCTCCTTTGTAGTTGACCCTCACCCCGGCCCTCTCCCTTACGGCCAGCCGTCCAGCCACTACGTGGACACTGGAAGGGAGAGGGAGACGCGCAGCGTCGGGTGAGGGTTGATTTCCGTTGCCTTTGATCTGACTTCCTCCGCTGATTCTATGGCTTGCCATTGAGTATAGGCGAGATGAGCGGCCTTGGGCAATAGCCCCTTTGACCTAACTTGAAAACCCTCGGCCTTAGATCTAAAACTCTGGCCAGTTACTTTGAAACCCCCTGCCTTATTTGCGTCGTCCTTGTTTATTTATTCGAGACCCTCTGCCTTAGGTAGAAAACTCTGCGCCTTTGCCTTGAAGTTCCCGGCCTTGTTTGCGTCGTCCTGATGAGTATATTTTAGGCGACTGGCATAAGACCGAAAACCTTTGCTCTTAACTTGGAAATTCTATGACTTGTTTGCGTCGCCCCGGTGAGTATATTTTAGACCATCAGCCTAAGATCGAAAACCCTTATCCTTGACCTAGAAGTTCCCGGACTTGTTTGTATTGCCCCGATGAGTATATTTTAGGCGACCGGCTCTGTGCCAGTGACACTTCGCGTTCTGTCGGCGGCGAGTTGGCCTTGGTGGGTGATGAGTTAGGCAAGGTTGAAGACGATTTGCATTTGAGGTGCGATGATGTAGAGAGGGATCAGACCGGAGCCTGATGTGCCACGACGATGGGATACTCCGCCATGACTTGCCAATCATGGCCGTCGCCAACCTCACGCAAGGACAGGCGCACCAGGCATTCGCCGGGTTGACTGATGGGAAAGCCGAAGACGGCCACGCGGTTGCGATGGGTGCGGCTCGTCATCTGAAAGGGGAGAGTTGCCGGCGCAGTGACCTTGCCATCAGGCAACACGACCTGCGTCAACTGCTCGTAAGTTTTGCCTTCGTCTTCGGGCGTGCGCAGCCAGACGGCGACGATCGACCAGCGGATGGGGGCGTGCGCATCTTCGGGCAGCGGCGGCGCGGCTGACAGTGTCAGACCCTCCAGAACGGATATCAACGACAACGTCTTTTCTTCCTGATCGACCACTGAATTGGCACATGGGGCAAACAGCAGCAGCTTGGGCATGGTGACGATGACCTAGGCAGCGACGAAGACTTGATTGCTGGTCGCGGTCGAAAAGAAAGCGGTCACAGGCTGATTCCGCGGCGTAAGCACAACCTTGACTTCTGAGGCTTGTGCGTCCATCGTTCGCTCGGGGTCCATCACCCGCCACAGTTGTTCCCACGGGTTCCAGTTGAGCGGACGCGGTGTCACCTGACTGGTCCACAGCGCACCGCGCCTGATCCAGCGCTGTCGAAGTTCCTCCATGCTGGTCGTGGCGTCGTGGTAGCCAAATTCCGTGCCGCACGATGGGCAGATCGTAAAGTCGGCGGGGGGCAGGTCCAGTTCATTGTAGCCGCATACCGGGCAGGTGTAGTTCATTTTTTGCATTCCTCTTGCCAGTACATCAAGTTGGTGCGATAGCCATGACCCAACAGACAGGGCACGGGCTTGAAGTAAGTGCGAATGAAGCCGGTCTTCGACAAAACACCAAACGCCTGAGTGTTCGGATCAAAGCGGATCACGTCACCGTTTCTTTTTCGATGGCACTCTTGCACGCCGGGCGGCAGCGGACCGCCTAGGAATGTGTCGGCCAAAGCTTGATACTCTTCAGGAGTGAGTGCGCCGAACTCCGCGCCATGATGATAGAAATGCTCCAACAATTGACCGCGAGTGGCAAACCCTTTGGTAAACGGCACGGTACTTTACCTGAAATGAACACCACGGCGAAGATCGAAGTTACCAATAAGCAAAAATGCTGTCTAAATTGATTATAGCATGGCTTGTCTAATCATGGCACGTCATGCTTCGCCGGGTTACATTTCCGCCAGACTCGACTTGATTTCCTGCAGCTCTTCTTTGGTCAAGTCCCACACTTCGTCGGCGATTGGCCTTGGGTGGGCGATGAGCGGGGCAAGGGTGAAGAGAATGGCGTTTGAGGTGTGGCGGTGTGAATCAGTTGCAAGAAAATCCGCTTTCAGTTTGGTCACTAGGATTTTCGTTCAAACAGCGCAACCACGGGCTGGCCCCTTTCGCCACTCAACGTCAGATGCAATGCTTTCAGCAACGTTCCATCTTCACCACGCAATTCCTTCGCAGTTCCGACCAACTCAAAACCGAATTGATGCAGGCCAGCAATGAAATGCTTCAACCCTTCATCACTGAAAGATGAAGCGGGCTCAACGATGAACAGATGACCACCACCGCGCAAGATGCGCGCCGCATGTGCAAAGTAAGCCATGAGATCATCAGATGTTCCATACAAAGACAAGCTGTAGATCAACACATCGGCGGATCGATCGGGCAGCGGTGGATTCTCTAGCTTGCCGCGTAGTTGGCCGGGGCGATCATGACGATCCAAGCCGATGACATGACAGGGCAAATCGGCGAACGGGTTGAGGCCGCAGCCCATATCCACGATGGCGAGATCAGGCCGCATGAGCAGATCGAGTTTGCCGCGCAGCCATTGATGCGCCAACTTCGCAGCCGTCGATGTTTCAAGATGCGCCAGGAATTGGCGCGTGTATTCCGCATCGGCAAAGACTTCATCGGCGCGAGCCGCACTGAGGCCGCGCAAGCGACCGATTTCACTGCGCCAATGCTGGGCCGCACTTTGCACATCGGATCGACGCTCAACGGCTAACGGTTCAACTCCAACGTCACGCGCCTGCTTCAACCACTGACGCAGTGCCTTCTGCACTTTGGCCGCCGCATCGGTAATATCATACTTGCCATCAATCGCCACATCAGATAGATCGCGTTTGCCTTCAATCAAGGCCCAGATGCGCTCATCCAGTGTGAGCTGGGCCGCGCCATCACGCAGCGTGAGCGTCGTCGTCGTTTGCAGCACTTCGACGGTGACGATCTGCTTCTGGCCTTCGCGATGCAGGCGCGCAATGCCCTGCTCGAATTCGGCCCAGGTGTAAGGCAGATCGGCAACGACGATCTCGTTGGCTGTGTCCGGGCGTGATGGATCGAACAACGTCAGGCCAACACCGATCGTGCCAATCGTTCCAACCAGCACGCGCGTCTTGTCCGATGTGCGAAAAGCAGTCAGCAATGTTTTGCGCTCATCCGTGGGTGTCGCGCCGTTGATGTGCGCGATTTGGCGCGGCATGAACTCTTCGAGATAAGCGGCGATCTTTTCAGATACGTCGTCGGTGAGGTAAGTCAAAATCAGCAGCTTGCGCGCGGTCTGGGCGCGTTGCAGCAGATGGGGCAACTTGGCCTCGATCGCCAGTTTGCGCAATTCGACCAGCGCATGGGAGGCGCGTGATTTGGGCCAGCCGTAAATATCGAGCATCGCCGCTTCGAGATCGACGGGGAGCGGAATCGCCACACTGCGCACATCGCAAGTGGGCAGGTGCAGCAGCACATCCTGCTTGCGACGGCGCACCACCGCAGGCAACAGCGCCTCAAACACATCGGCGATGTCACGCAAGCGACGATTGCTCAGCCGCGAATGATCGAACTGCGGCGCGTGCTGGCTGAGCGTCTGCAACAATGACATCGGTTCGGCGAGTTCATTGACCAACGGTGTGCCGGTTAGACCAATCGCGGTATGCGCCGCCGCCCGCAACTTCTCCAGCGCTGCGCGACGATTTGTTGGTTCCTGCCCGGCGCGCTGTTTGATGAAATGAATCTCATCCAGGCACAGGCAATCGAATGATCTTTCCGCCAACGCCGCGGCCTTGTCTTCATTCAATACTTCTTCGTAATGCAAGACGAAGATGGTCAAACGCTGAGGATCGGCTGCGTGCTTGAGCGTATCTGCCATACCGCGCACGACGCGAGCCTGCGGCAAGCAGCGCCGAATCTCGCCTGTGGCTGAAGTCCACGTATCATCGGCCACCGTCTTAGGCGCAACGATGATCACTGAACGTACGCCCGACACCGCAACCGCCGCCAGAAATGAAGCGGATTTGCCCATGCCGGGATCATCCGCGTCCAGCAGGTAGGTGCGAGCCTCGCGCTCGCTCGCCAATACCTCGGCCATACGGCGTGCTGCATCCGCCTGATGCAAACGCAGGCGCGGGCCACACCAGCCGTAATCCGCCAGCATTGCCGCGAAGTTCACCGCTTGTTCAACCTCGACGGTGAACAGCGCCGACGCTTCGGCGACAAAGTCGTTCGTCGTATGTTCAGGATAGGCGGCGAGAATCGCGGCTTCAACATCTTCAGCGGTGACCGTCTGCGCGGCATCGAGCGAACCGTACCATGCATACAGCCGCTTGTAGAATTCCTGCCACAACACTTTGCTCGTGAGCAAGCTCAAGACTTCGTCCAGCGGCAAGCGCAGTTCACCCAACGCCGACAAACCACGAATGATAGCCGCTTCTCGATCCACATCTGGCGCAGTCGTTGCTTTCAATGGCGGTGCTGCCGGACCTGTGTCCAGATCACCGCTCAACAATGCTGCGGCTTCTTCGGCAGTGAGGTCGTCGCGTTCTTCAATGGCGATGGCTTCGGTCGCCAGCTCTTCACCGCCGCTGACAAGGTTGGCAATGGCCGATTCGATCTCGGCGTGATCGCCGCGTGCCAGGCTCGCGCCTAACTTGACCACGCGTTGATTGCGAAATTCCAGCAGTCCCGCCCGCCGCAGGATGACCATGACTTGCGCGGGACTGAGCAGGTTGGATTCAGCAAGAAGTTGGATGGCGCGAGCAGTTTTCTCAACAGTAGCAGCAGTTCTTGGTGTAATGAATTCCTGACCAGTATGGACAAGGTTCAAACGACGCGCAACGGCAGCGAAGCCACCATGTCCATGTTTATTGATAGCCGCAATCAGGTCACTGCGTCCTTCTTTTCGCAGAATATCGGCAGTCGGCATAATACCATCTGTGCCATGTTCGACAATAAAGGCACGCAGTTCCTTTTCTAGGATCGCGAAGTCGTTCCAGTATCTGACAGGCTTATAGGCATTTGGGCGTTCCAGGCCTAATCGTTCAGCGACAACTTGAATGCCGCCATGTTTGTTGATAGCCATGACCAAGTCTTGGCGATCTGCGTTTTCCAAATCGCTTCGAAGTGGCATTACACCGTCTTTGCCACGGTTAGTAATGAACAAGCGCAATTCCCTCTCTACATTCGCGAAATCTTTCCAGTAGCCGTGTGGCTTACTTGCCGCGCTTATACCAAGTCGCTCAGCCACTGACGCAAAGCCGCCATGCTTGCTGATAGCAGATGATAAATCTGCACGCCCTCGCTTTGCCAATTCAGTGCTAGTCGGGAATGTGCCATCTATACCATGCTCCTCGATAAACTTGTGAAGTTCCTTTTCGAGATTTGAGAAGTCGTTCCAGTAACCACTTGGCTTTTGTGCGTTGGGGCGTTCTAAACCAAGCCGCTCAGCTACAACAGGTGTACCGCCATGCTTGTTTATCGCGCTAACCAAATCATTACGTCCTTGGCTTGACAGTTCTTCATGTGTCGGCATAACGCCGGCGGTGCCATGGGCCGATATGAAATCGCTTAACTCGCGTTCAACATTGGCGAATTCACCCCAATAGTTGAGAGGTTTCCTTGTTGTATCCAACCCCAGTCTTTCAGCCACAGCCGCCATACCGCCGTGTTTTCTGAACGCAAGCGATAGATCGCTGCGTCCTTTACCAACCAATTCAATCTGGCTCGGCATAGTATTGCCGGTATCATTCGCTGCAATAAAGTCGCGTAGTTCTTTCTCTACATTTGCGAAATCGTCCCAATAGCCTGGAGGTTTAGCGGCTTCCAAGCGCGAGAGTTCAAGCTTGCCAGCTACTGCAATGAAACCACCATGTTTGGTAATTGCACCAACCAAGTCCATCCGTCCTGCTTCTTTCAGTTCTTTAATAGCAGGCATTACACCATTGTTTCCGTGTTCAGTAATAAAAGTAAGCAGTTCCTCTTTTACGTTGGCAAAGTTACTCCAATAACCTCGTGCTTTAGCTATAGTGGAACGTCTCAGGCCAAGACGTACTGCTACTGCCGGAATGCCGCCATGTTTGTTGATGGCATGAAGCAAGTCTTGGCGATTTGCGTCTAATAGGTCGCTTTGAGTTGGCATTGCTGCGTCTTTGCCGTGGTCAGTGATGAAAGCAAGCAACTCCTTTTCAACATTTGCCCAGTTGTCCCAATAGTGATCTGGCTTTTTTGCGACTTCTTTCAACCCTAATCGTTTAGCAATATTGGAGAACCCGCCGTATTTTCTGCCAATCGCAATAGCGAGATCATTGCGGCCCCTTCTTACTAATTCACTATAAGTCGGCATGATACCTGGTGTGCCGAATTCTGCAACGAAGTTACCTATTTCCTTTTTGATATTTTCCAATTTGTTCCAATAACCTAATGGCTTGGATGCTTTTGGACGCGCCAACCCAAGTCGCTGAGCCACGGTTGGTACACCACCATATTTGTCTATTGCATGGGCTAGATCAGATCGTTGTTTGCTTGCCAATTCTTTCTGAGTTGGCATCACACCATCTATGCCATGCTCTGCAATAAACTNNAACTTACGCAGATCTTGCTCTACATTGGCAAAGTCGTCCCAATAGCCGTGTGGCTTTCGCGGGCTGCGATTAGTCTTTGACTTACTTGAGGTTGTTTTCTTTGTCGGCATGATGTTACTCACCAACGAATTTATCTAGTGAACGATCAAAGCATGAGTTAGGCGCGGAACGCAGACGCCCTGCTTGTGTTTTACTTCTCTTTACTCGTAAGTAACCTGAAAATACTTCGGTTGAGACGGTTGTATACAAGGATTCTCTCAAAGTGTGATTCAAAGCAGTGCTGTTTTAGATTATCTGAAAGAACAGCCATTGTTGCAATATGTCTTCCTCCTGTGACGATTAACAACCAAACAGCTGAGCACTGCTCCAGATACTTTTCAACCTTCGACTCCTTAGTCGCAATTTCTCTCTGAAGCTCATCACTGTCTAGGTCCGCCGGACCTGCTTCTGCAAAAGACCATGCTCCCTGAGTGCCGGGTTTCAGTCTACGGATGCTCATGACGTGCACAACTGCTCCAATATGCCTGTCAGCCAGTTCATCCGGCCCAAGTATTATCTTGCCAGATACCTCACCGGGAATTTTGCTCGCTACCAGTTCTGCTGCACTACGTACCAGCTGATCGAACTGCTTATCATTGGCGCTATGTAGATGACCGTGACCATGAAAAATAACTTGCAGCGGAACTTGATGCTTCCCTTCAAACTCGGCTTTTGCCTTGTCGGCCAGGCTCTCGTGAAAACTCTCTTTCTGGCGAATTAGTGAGCTCTGGCTACCCCGCTCTTTCCTGTTATATTCCAGCAATTCAATGCCGATTGTGGTAGTGTCTGTGCGGATGAGAAAATCCGGTTCTTCGCATGCGATAATTTCGCCTAACGGAAAATCGGAATATAGTGCTCGAAATTCTTCCAGATCCTCGCGCTCTCGTTGCTTTTTCGTAATTTGTTGGGGTGATAGATTAGATGATTTATTCTTGCGCATGATTTTGAAAACCTCGTACAGCGTTCGACAGGGGCGGGAGCGGCTACGCTTGTCTGCGCCGCGCGCAGCGATGGCGTTGCTGCGCGGAAGTATAGCATCAATTAAATGCGGGCGAAAACAAAACCGTCCGACCTCTACGCTCCGCGAGGTCGGGCGCGGGTCAAACGTGGCGCAGCCAAACGCAGACTTCGCCGGCCAACCTGGATTTCGCTCTAATTAACGCGCGCGGGTCAGCCCGCGCTCGCTAAGTCGGAGCGAGGACTTGAGAAAGAAGACCAGTAGGATCAGCGATATCGCCATCCAGAGCACAGCCCAGAGAATGGCGGGCAGCCCCGTCAGTTGACTCAAGGCCACCGCGTCGTTGACCGCCCCCGCCCCCGGCCCCGCCGGAACGACGGTCATAAATAGATCGCTGCGAATATCCAGAATCGCATACAGGCAACTGGCGACGGCCATGAAGCGCACGATGTACGTATTGACCTGCACCGGCAAGCGATACGCGCTAAAGAACATGGCCGCCGCTGCCAGCAACCCATAGAGCACGGCAAACCCGTTGCGGAAGAACAACAGGGTGCTCAAAACGAGCAGCACGGCGAGCGCCGTCATGAGACGCCGCCCCCAGTGGCGCTGACTGGAGAGATAGAGCAGAACACCTCCAGCCAACAAGCTGCCCACGTATCCGGCCGAAAGAATGATGAACGGCCATCCACCGCGAGTGGTTGTGAGGCCACCTTCATCCGGGAAGATCTGAATACTGAGCACCTGACCGCCCGTTAGCAAGGTCGCCAGGGCATGTCCCAATTCGTGCAGGCAAACGACGAAGATTTTGATGGGATAGACGATGGGCGTATCCCACAAGATCCACACCGCGATAAACATCACGGCCAAGATCACACCCGCTTTCACGTCGAACCGTGGCTGGGAAGTCATGTCGGTTGTTTCTCCAATCTGAACGTTACTACTCAGCCGTCATGCCCGANNTTCTGTCGGGCATCCAGGTTGACCGTTGGCGAATCGCGCTGATCGGGCCGTTGGATTCCCGCCTAAAGCGAGCGGGAATGACGCCACAATGGTGGCTGAGTAGTAACATCTGAACTCACTTTGCGTGGTTTAATTTCAAGTTTATCCACCCGTCAACAGCGGTCCAACCACTTCTGCCAGCGGCGTCATGCGACCAGACTGCCAGGCTGCCTCAAAAATCGCGGGGGACAGACGATCGTGCAGCTGCGCCAGCGCTTGATCGTAGAGGACTTTCTCAGCAGGCGGCAAGGGCGCCGCGATGATCTCGCGCAGCCCATCGGCGGCGCTCAGCCACCAAGTAGTCCGTTCAGGATCAGATTCAACGGAGGCCAGACCTAAACCTTCCAGACAAAAAGCGATGCGCCGTCGATCGCCAATCTGCCACGCTAACCCTAAAGCCTCAAGATACAACTGCCGTGCAGACTGGTCATCATGCTGTCCAGCGACAACCATCGCCAAATCGTTGAGCACCATCGCCTGCCCATTCTTGTTGCCCAATTCGCGATACAGCGTCAGACTCTCCGTCAGCCAGTGTCCTGCCTCGGCATAGCGGCCCAACTTGCCCAGCGCCGCACCCACCCCATCAAGCGCACTCGCCAGGCCGCGTCGATCGTTCATGCGGCGCGCCAGATCCACCGCTTGCTGCGCCAACTCAGCCGAGCGTTCATACTGCCCCAACCAGTAAGCAATGAAACTCAGCTGCGTCAGGTCTAGTGCCATGCCAAAGGCATTACCCGCGCGGCGATTCAACTCCAAACTCTCTGCATGGCACGCCGCGGCGCGATCGTAGTGACCTTGCTCCTTCGCCAGCATGCCTAAATAGCTTAACGCGATGGCCGCGCCAGTCGGAACGTCGAGCTGACGGTACAAGGCCAGAGCCTCCAGCAACATCGGCTCGGCACGTTCGTAGTCATTTTGTGACAACCGCGCACCGGCCAGGTTGCACATGGCATCGGCCAGACCGCGCGCCTCGCCCAGCTCGCGAAACAAGGCCAGGCTTTCCGCCGCCAGCGCATCGGCTTCTGAGACACGCCCAAGTTTATCGACGAGCTCACTGGCCTCGCTCAATCCCCAGGCCCGCACCGCCGGCTTGGCTTGCGGCTGTTGCGCTAGTGAGCGCAGCAACCACTGCGCGCCTTCCGTCCAATCGCCATGCAGCGACCAAAACCGCCCCAACGCCACGGCCAAACGCAACCCCACGTCCGCATGTTCCGGCGTTTGTTCCAGCGTCCAACTTAACGCCGCGCGAAAGTTATCCCGCTCGGCTTCAAGCCGTCGCATCCAATCCAGCTGTTGTGGGCCGCGTAGGGCTGGCGCGCCTTCACGCGCCAGCGTGAAGTAATAGTGCGCGTGCCGCACGCGCAGCGGTTCATCTTCACCACGTTTGATCAATTTCTCTTGCGCATACTCGCGCAGCGTGGACAACATGCGAAAGCGCGGTGGGCTGCCGGCTGCTTCGAGGTTGAAGGTGCGCAGCATACTCTTGTCGATCAACGCGGCCAGTCGATCGAGCACGTCCGCCGGGCCGGCGCCGGCCCGATCGGATTGAACGAGATCCAACGCCTGCGCCGCTTCAGCCGTGAAGCTGCCCGCGAAGACGCTCAAGCGCGCGAACATGATCTTTTCGTCTTCGCTCAGCAAGTTGTAACTCCAGTCGATGACACCGCGCAGCGTGCGCTGCCGATCGGGCCGGTCACGGGCCTGGCCGATGAGGAAGCTCAACCGATCGGACAGGCGCGGCAACATCGCTTCCGGCGTGAACAGCTTGCTGCGGGCGGCGGCCAACTCGATCGCCAACGGCAGCCCATCGAGCCGCACACAGATTTCGGCGACGGCTGCCGCATTGTCGGCCGCCAACACAAAATCGGACTGCACCGCGCGGGCGCGTTCGACAAACAAAGCGATAGCGGCGAAGTTCAACAACTCGTGCGGTGGGGACTGCTTCGCGCGATCCAGATCGGGCAGCGGCAGCGGCGGCACTGCAAATTCATGCTCGCCATACACATGCAGCACTTCACGACTCGTAATCAATACGCGCAAGTCAGCCGTAGCCGACAACAGGTCGGTGACCAGCGGCGCGGCTTCCAATAGATGCTCGAAGTTATCGAGGATCAACAGCAGGTCTTTGTTGAGGAGGATGTCTTTTATAGCTTCGCTCAACGAGCGCTGGCTGGTCTCGGGCACTTCCAGAACCTTGGCAATGGCGGGCAGGACAAAGTCGGCAGACGTCAACGCCGACAGCGAAACGTAGAAAATCCCGTCGCTAAATGCCTGCGGTTCCTGCGCCAACCGCTGAGCGACTTCTTGCGCCAACCGTGTTTTGCCGGTGCCGCCCGGCCCCGTTAATGTGAGCAAGCGGGTCGTCGAACTTCGCATGAGATCGCGCACCGCGACGAGTTCCAACTCGCGGCCTAAGATGCGCGTGAGAGGCGCCGGCACCTTTACCGGGCGCGCGCCAAAGGGGCGTGCCGTTAGTTGTGGCGCAGATACCTGCGACACAAATACTTGCGGCGCAGATACCTGCGGCGTAGATACTTGCGGCGCAGACACTTCGGGCGTGAAAGTGGCCTGCCGCAACGACTCATACAGAGCCATCGTTTCTGGCAGGGGCGGCACGCCCAGTTCCTCCCTGACGCGCAGTTGAAAGTGCCGATAGTCTTCCAGCGCCCGCGTGCGATCGCCGGCCGCGGCGCGCAGTCGCATCAACTCGCGCACGATGTTTTCGTGTAACGGCTCGCGTTTCAGGATTTGTTGCGCGCAGCTAATGGCGCGATCGTAAGCTCGCTCGTCCCGGTAATGCTCCAATAGGCGTTGTAGATCGTCGAGATAGAGATTGTATAAACGCTCCCGTTCGATGATGACCCAGTCTTCATATAGATCGATCAGGAGATCGTGAGGATATAACTTCAGGGCCGCCTCCAACCGATCGGCGCGCAGCGTGCCGCTGCTCAAGCGCTCGAACTCGGCCACATCCAGCCAGTAGTCGGCCGCCGTGTTCCATTGCACCTGCTCACCGTGTGTGATCAGCCAATCGCCTTCCGGCAAGAATTGACGCAAGCGATACAGGTAACGGCGCAATTGGCCGCGCGCCTCAGGCTCCGATCGATCGGGCCACAGCGTGAACGCCAGTTGATCGCGCGTCACCGCGGCCTGGCGCTGGAGCAGCAGATAGGCGAGGAGGTGCAGCGTTTTAGGCGGGGTCGCCAGCGCGAGCGGCACGTCAGCATCAAATAGTTTGAGTGAGCCTAGCAAATGAATTCGCAGCATGGCGCAACCTGGCAGGCGGATACTCCATTCTAACGATATTGAATACAAACTGCAAACGTTGAGGTCAATCTGGGGACGCTCTGGGGACGGGCCTCCAGTAAACTGTCATCACAAGGTGACACTGTGACCAAGACCTTACCCAACCCAACCGATGGTCGACATCTTTTCATCGTGCGTTTCTGGCGCGAAGACAGTGAAGGCGCGCCGGGCGGTCAGTGGCGCGGCTCGGTGGAGCATGTCCCCACCGGCCAACGCGCTCACTTCGTCTCACTCAACGTGCTGGACACGTTTATTAGCAAGCAGCTAAATAGCGAGGCCGCGGATACGGCCAATCAAGAAAGCGGCTGACCCACCCCCTTCATCTTACACAGCCGCTGCCAAGGGAGAAGCAGCATGACCTCTACCAACGAAACGCCTTCATCCAATTCAACCGAAGCCGTCAATTGTCCGCACTGTGGCGCTGTCGTGCAATATCAGCGCGGTGCAACCTCGCTTGTGTGTCACTATTGTGGCCAGGCTATCGCCGTGCCCAATGCGGCACGCGCGGCCAACATCGAACCGGCCTTGCGTGAAATGCTCACCGTCATGGACGTCACGCCGACCGTGCTGGACACGCCGCAAAGTCGTAGAAGTAGCGCGGGCTGCGTCGTCCTTGTCGTCGGCTTTGTCGTGTTCATGGTGCTTGTTACGGTGGTGCTGCCCATCGTGCTGACGAACCAGGCGCTGAGCAGTATTCCAGAGCTGCCGGCAGCGATGAAGGACATGGTCACTACGGCGGCCGACATCAAACGCGAACCGACGCGTCGCCCCCCGACGGCCGCGCCCAGCCCTACGCCCACACCGGCCTTCGCCGACGTCGCTCTGCAATTTGGCGCAAAAGGCATGGGGCCGGGTCAATTTACCGATGCGCATTTGAGCGGCATTGACGGTAAAGGTCGCGTGTACGTGGGCGAATACGTTGGCGGCCGCATTCAGGTCTTTGATGCGGAAGGCAAGTTCCTCAATCAGTTTTTTGTGGGCAACAAGAAGACCGATCTGCTGGGCTTCGCGGTCGATCGCCAAGGTGTCTTGTATGTGGCCGATGGCGGCGACATTACCCGCTATGACGGCAACACCGGCAAGTCGCTGGGCACAATCAAATACAGCGGTGGACCAGGCTTCGGCGAATTGGCGCTGGCTCCCGACGGCAGCTTATATGCGATGTGGTATGAGCGCCGCAACGGCGTCTTCACTTCAGTGGAGGGCGCGCGCGAAGACCTGGTGCATTTTGATGCGAACGGCAAAGTCATTAAAGTGCTGCCGGGCGTGATCAGTTCGATGACGGAGAGCGTGGAACTGGACAATGCACTTGCGATCGATGGGCGCGGTAATGTGTATATCGCGGCGTCGTTTGAAAGCACCATCTTCAAGTTTGATGCCGGCGGCAAATTCATCACCCGCCTCGGCAGCAGCGGTGAAGGCAGCAGCCAGTTTACGGCTGTCGGTGCGCTCGCCGTCGATGGTCAGGGGCGCATCTTCATGGTGGAATCCAGCGACATCAGCGTGTTCAAGCCCGACGGCAGCCGCCTGGGCAAGATCGGAGTGAAAGGCGCGGCGCGCTGTTTGCTGTTCGACGATGCGGGTGCATTGTGGGTCACCACGGATGACGGCGTGGTGAAGTATCACATCAATCAAAATTGAAACGTTACGCTGCGGCCGTCATGCCCGAGTGTTTTCGCCTAGTGCGCCCCCGCTTCGCGGACAGGGCGTGTCGGGCATCCAATTTGGCCGTTGGCAAGTCACGCTGATAGAGTCGCTGGATTCCCGCCTAAAGCACGCGGGAATGCCGTCACCCCGAAGGCTGAGCAGTAACAATGAAGCAGTGAGTGTTGCAACATGATCTCCATCAACTCATCAGGCGGACGCATTTTCAAATTCGGCCCTGGCCTGCGCGGGCGGCGCGGCTTGTTTCGACTGGGCCGCTGGCTGCTGAAAATCAGTCGGCGGCAACTCGACGACGCCGAAATGATGTTGCAACCCTTTCATCTTGATCCAGACAGTCAGTTCGATGCGACCATGCGCGGTCGATTAGCGCAGGCCGCCGAAGATTTTGAAGCAGCCCGCGTGGGGCTGTTTCCCATTCATGCCAAAGAAGGCGCGGCCTTTCTCGACGGGGGTACTTCGACATGGGAAGGTAACGGTTACACGTTGACGATCATGAAGAGTCTGACGACGGTAGGCGACGTGCACGGCTATATGTATGGACCAGTGCTTCAGCTGGATTATCCCCTGGCCCACGGCAATACGACCCAGATCTCGCACGTGCGGTTTTACTCGGGCGCAGAGCTCAATCGGATGTTGAGAAAATGAAATCAAACCACGTTTTCTTGTTGGGGCTGTGCTGCGTGTGGCTGCTCACTGGCTGCGAGGCGCAAATCACGGCGCACGTCATGGCGACGTTGACCGCAAGCGCGCCGACCGGTGTGCCGCTGACACCCACACCAACCATTCCACCGCTGCCGACCGACACACCCACGCCCAGCGGCGAACCTCAAGAATACGCCGGATCGTTTTCGTACGGATTCGAAGTCGTCGCCTTCAAGCCGTGCGGTACGGATGAGGTCTGGTGGGTGAATGGCGAGCCTGCGGCGATGACCGATCTGCGTGCGCGCTACGCAGCCCTCACCAAAACGATGCAGCCCGTATACGTTCGCGCGCGCGGCCTCATCAGCGAACGCGGCACCTACGGACACCTGGGCGGTTATCAACGCGAGTTCTATCTGCAAGACGTTTTGGAAGTACGCGTGAAACAATCCGGCGATTGCGAATGAACCTCACAGCAACTAAACCACGACCGTTCCCAACCAAAAAGGAGATATGATGCGTTCATTGTTTGCTTCAGTCCTGATCTGTGCGTTAGCCGTTATCGTCCTCGCGCTGGTGTGGAGCGCTTCACCCGCTTCCACCGTGCGCGCCGAACCTGATCAGCCGCAGGCCGTTTACATCGTCACGCTCACCACCGATCCCGCGCCCAATGGCTGCGCCGTGGGCGGTTGCTCTTTGCGTGAAGCCGTCATCGCCGCGAATGCGAATCCCGGCTCGACGATTCGCTTCACGCACGGCGCGATCTATAACCTGACCATCGCAGCGAGTGGCAGCGACGATGCGACGACGGGCGATCTGAATATCACCGCCGATACGTCGTTCGACTTTGGTAACGTGATCTGCATGAACGACTGCGGTGCGACCATTCAAGGCGGCGGAAGCTGGGCCGATCGGATTATGCGGGTCGAATCCGGCGCGCACGTGTCCATGTACAACGTGACGTTCCGCAAAGGCAACACTCAGGGGACCGGCGGCGCGATTCAGGTGTACAGCAATGCAGTGTTGACGCTGACGTCCGCCACAGTGACCGGCAACTTCGCCTATGACAGCGGCGGCGGCATCGCCAACTCCGGCGCGCTCTATCTTTCCGATAGTTCAGTCAGCACGAACACGGTGGGCTTCGACGGCGGCGGCCTGTACAACAGCGGCACGGCGACGGTGCTCTTTAGCACAGTGAGCAACAACTCGACCACCAACAGCAACGGCGGCGGCATCGAAAATGATGGCGGCGTGCTCAACGTGGTGACGAGCACCCTCAGCAACAATACTGCGACTGACAAAGGCGGCAGCTTGTACAACCTGGGCACAGTGCTGATGACCGATACGCTGATCAGTGGCAACCAAGCCCTGAGCGGCGGCGGAGTTTTCCAGAGCGCCGGCACTACCATCCTCAAGCGCGTTACCCTCGATCAGAATACGGCGACGGGCAGTGGCGGCGGCCTGTTCACTGAGAATTTTTCGGCCGTGACTCTGGTGGACAGCGTGGTGCAGAACGGCAAAGCCAACTTTGGCGCAGGGCTGACCAACGATTCAGGCAGCACCATCAACCTGAACAATACCAAGGTCATGACCAATGCCGCCAGCAGTACTGGCGGCGGCATCTGGAACGGCAGCGTCATCGTGCTGAGCGATGGCAGCCTGTTGCAGAGCAATAGATCCGTCGGCAACGGTGCCGGCTTGATCAACTATGGTTCGGCTACTCTCAACAATTCGACCTTGCTCAATAACTCCACCGACTGCGACACCGGCAGCCACGGTTACGGCGGCGGCATTTACAACGTCAATCAGCTTATCCTGAACACCACCATTATTACGGCCAGTTACGCCTGCGACGGCGGGGGTATTTACAATTTTGGCGCAATCTCCGGTCAAGACAACACCATTGCTTACAACAAGGGCTACAACGACGCCGGGGGGGTATATGTTAACCCGCTGGGCACGATGACGCTCAG
>PMCF01000436.1:12403-25668 GCA_003154115.1 Anaerolineae bacterium | reverse complement strand
ATCCGGTCGATCTGACAGCTATTGAACCCTATCCCTCCGATATACTCCGCAATGGATTTCCTGGACTGAATCAGCTCTTGGTCAAACCTGTCCAACAAATCGATCGCGATGTTTTTAGTTCCTTGCAAGCTAACGATATTCTATTCATTGATTCATCACATGTGACCAAGGTTGGCAGCGATGTCAATTATCTATTTCTAGAAATACTGCCCCGTTTACAGCCAGGCGTGTTTGTTCATATTCATGACATCTTCCTGCCATTAGAGTATCCACAGAAGTGGATCTTAGAGGAATGTCGTTTTTGGAACGAGCAGTATCTCTTGCAGGCATTTCTGGCCTGCAATACAGCGTTTGAGATTGTTTGGGCAGGCAGTTACATGCGCCTTAAGCACAATATTCGCTTGCAACATTCATTTGCGAGGTTCGATCCCAATACGGTATGGCCAGGTAGTTTTTGGATTCGGCGCCGAGCTGAATGAGGTGTCTGTGTTATCAGCTATTCCCCAGACGACTCCCTCAATAAACATTCTGGTCCTTAATGAAGATCTGCCAGTATTTCCTGGCCGAGCAGGGCATGAATATTTGAACACAACCCGACTGGCAAATTGGGCCCAGCGGGTCGGTTTAGTTTCTATGGTTCACACGTCTGAACAAGCCGAAAAAAATGGCAGCTTGCTGGAGCAGGGCGTGCAGTTGTACCTGTGGGAAAGTCCTTATCTATCTATGCCCATTTTCCCCGTGCCACCACCGCAGTCGGCGCTACCCAGGCGCATCGGCAAGTCGCTCTATCAACTGTTGCAGACCAGGTTGACACGCCCGCGCGACACGCTCATTGAAGATTATCAATTCCGCAACTTATCCGGGCCGGTATTGCAAGCTTTGGATCATGCGCATTGGCAGGCACTGATCATCGTGCAGAGCAAGTGCGCGCGCTGGCTCGATTACGTACCGAAATTCCCTGCCAGCGTGCTGGTCATGCACGATATCCGCGCGCGGGTGTATGCTCGTCAAGCCCAAGCTTCTGCCTCAGTGTTACGGCGTGTGCGGCTCAATCTGGAGGCATGGCGCTATCGTCAATTTGAAAGAAACTACTGCCGCAAATTCGATCAAGTCATTACAGTGTCGACGGCTGATGAGGCCTGGTTGCGTGAGAATTATCAGCTGACCAACGTCGTAACGGTGCCCATTCCGGTAGACGGCGAATACTTCAGGCCAATGATCGGCATTCCCGAACAACCAACGCGCATTGTGTTCACCGGCATGATGGATCACGGGCCTAATGTCGATGGAGCGATCTTTTTTGCTTTGGACGTGTTGCCGCGTGTGCAGGCCGAGATTCCTGAAGCGGAATTCTGGATTGTGGGACGTGACCCTGCCCCGCAGGTCCAGGCACTCGCCGCACAACCTGGTGTCGTCGTAACCGGGTGGGTACCCGACATACGTCCCTATCTCGCTCAAGCTGGCGTAGTCGTGGTGCCGCTGCGTTATGGCTCGGGCATGCGCAACAAAATTCTGGAAGCCTGGGGCATGGAGAAGTGTGTGATCTCCACGCAAGTAGGAGCAGAAGGCCTGGATTATCACGACGGCGAAAATATTCTGATTGCCGACGATGCGCCAGCATTGGCGCAACGGATGATCGAGGCGTTGCGCGATTGTCCGTTGCGCGATCGGATCCGCGCGCGCGGACGCGAAATTGCGTCCATCCAACATCATCCCGACACACTGGCCCAGCATTATTACGATGCGGTTGCATCAGCCGTCCACGAGAAGCGGAATCAACGTGGCCCAATGCGAGCTATAGTTGATTTGCGGTGGATGCATCCGGGCGTGGCTGGGGGAATCGAGAACTTGTCAAGGTCGTTTCTGGATCAACTCCTTCAAATCGATCACTTTAACCACTACAACCTGCTGGTGCCTGCAGAAATCAAGTATGATTTCGACTTGCGCGCCCATCCCAATATCAAGACAACTGCAGCAGATGGCGCCAGTTACGACTATCGGTGTCTAGTCCGGCGTGGCGCACGTTTTCTGCATCGCCGCTTAAACATAGACGATTGGCGTTCGCCCGAGGTAGAAATGTTGCGGCAGGCCCATGCACTGGATGCCCAAGTGGCGTTGTCTATCCCAGGCTACATCCATCCTGAGCTATATCCTTTGGCCAATGTATTGATTGTGCCTGACATCCAGCACGAATACTACCCTGAATTCTTCTCGGAGCATGAGCGGGCCGAACGCCACAAGATTTACTCGGATGCGGTTCGGCGGGCAGATCATATCTGCGCCATTTCTGAATTCACGCGCCAAACGTTAATTGAGCGGCTGAATGTATCGCCCGATCGGGTAACTACGACACCGCTGGCTGCAGATCCGATCTTCTATCCGGACAACAGGCAGCGTGTAAATCACACAGCCGTCCTGAACAAGTATGGGTTGCCACAAGGCCAGTATTTATTCTTTCCCGGAAATACCTGGCCACACAAAAATCACCGCACCACATTTCAAGCGTTGCACATTCTGCGTGAGACATACCATCTTGATCCGCCGTTGGTGTGCACTGGCAGTATCAAGGAGGCGCATGTAGAGCTGTTGGATATGCTTCGTGACCTGGGTTTGAAAGACCGGGTGAGATTTTTGGGCTACTGCCCAATATCCGACATGCCTGCGCTCTACGGAGGCGCAGCGGCGCTTGTCTTTCCTTCTCTCTTTGAAGGATTCGGCATTCCCCTCATAGAAGCGATGTGGTGCAACTGCCCGATCGTGTGCAGCAATACGACCAGCCTGCCGGAAATTGCAGGCAAGGCCGCGTTGTTTTTCGATCCTCGTTCACCCGAGCAGCTAGCCGAAGCGATGTATCGGGTATTGACTGACGCCGAGCTGCGGCACACGCTCGTTGAGTGTGGACGTCAACAGGCACAAAAATTTTCATGGCACGCTTTTACGATCGACATCGTTCGGATCATGCGCCAGGTCTATGACATGCGCTACGGACAGGAGTTCAACTAACTGATGGACCGTTGGCCACGTATTACTATTGTTACGCCATCTTATAATCAAGGCAGATACATTGCCGAAACGGTTGAAAGTGTGCTGGCTCAGGATTACCCGAATCTGGAGCATATCGTCATGGATGGCGGCTCAACCG
Source organism: Anaerolineae bacterium (assembly GCA_003154115.1). GTDB lineage: Bacteria > Chloroflexota > Anaerolineae > Fen-1058 > Fen-1058 > Fen-1058. The sequence continues at coordinate 22,526 of PMCF01000436.1, read as the reverse complement.
ATGACACACTCGACATTTTGAAGCGCTATCCCCATCTGAAAGTCATTTCGGAAAAGGATCGCGGTCAGGCCGATGCGATCAACAAAGGGTTTGCGTTGGCAACCGGCCAAATTTGGGCTTTTTTAAACTCAGATGATACGTACTTGCCTGGTGCGTTGCATAAAGTGGTCCGGGAGATTGATCCGTTGCGAGGGCGGCATGTGGTCATGGGACGCTGCAGCTTCACTGACCCATATGGCAAACAGACAGGCATTGAACATCCTAGCCGGTTTGAGAGCCATCGCCGCGTACTGGAAGTGTGGAAAGGCCATACAATCCCTCAGCCTTCTGTGTTTTGGACTCCGGACGTCTGGCAAACTTGTGGTCCAATGGCCGAAAACCTGGGAGTAGCCTGGATAGATTACGACCTATTCTGTCGTTTCTCAAAGAGATATACTTTTTACTTCGTCGATCAAGTATTATCGACGTATCGACTCCAGATCGAATCTAAGACGCAGAACAGCACGGAGGCCAATCGGCTTGAAGAAAGTATTCAAATCAGCCGGCGTTATTGGGGCTCGCCGTTGTCGCCCACATACTGGCAACTGACGATCTCATTAGCCCGCTATCGTTTCAATCGAATAGGACGGGCGCGGGGTTTACACTGGAAAGCACAAGAGGCGCAGCGTCAACATCAAACTTTGCAAGCAATCCTTCATGATGTAACAGCTGGCCTATTAGCTCCGGAAATTGCTTGGAACGTTGGGATATATCCGGCTCTTCGAAAACGCGCCAAAGGGGGGCTCAAGCAACTGCTGGATCACTTAGGTAATGTAGGTGGTTCTTCGTCGCCCCAGACGAACGCATATATGGGCTTCACTGACGTTTGGGGAGACGGCTGGGTTGGGCCACGTCTCGTGATATTACGAGAAATAACAACCGAATCTCGTCAATTGCGAATCCACGGTAAAGCTGAACTACAGCACTTAAAGAAGCCTCTTGTTCTGAGTTTTTGTGTGGATGGGCAAAAAGTGGGAAATCAGAAGTTAGCTCAGAGTAGTGAATTTGAGGTCGAGCTAGGCTTGCCTTTTCTGCTAAAGCCTGGCCAACATCAAGTCGAAGTTCAGGCCAGCACCTGGTTTGTACCAGATCGTTTTGCGCGCAATGGCGACTATCGGCCGTTGGCGTGGCGGGTTATCGACAACAATCCAGTCGAATTTAGCGCAGACAATACCGAAAGCATCACCTAGCGACCGACCTGGTGCCACAGCAATTTCAGATAAAAGCTGAGATCATCGCGAAAGTTTGGCACAACGATGCCTTGCGGAAAGAGATGATAAGCAAAGGCCAACGCCAAGCCCAGGAATTCTCAGCAGCTCAGACGACACGGGGACATAAACTGGCATTTACCCAAGCAACTCAAGCCTATTCTTACCCGCGCTATTTGTGGAGTAGCTGATTTACCGATATTACTATCGGATACAAGTGGAGCGGCGCTGGCATCACTATCGACAAACCAACCTACTGCTTGAATGGGCCAAGGCACGTGATTGGCGGTTTCGAAAATCGACTTAATGATGCTTTGCAAAAGAGCCCTATTCGCATCCCACTTCTTCACGCCCTCGAAGAAGTCGCTACATTCGCATTTTCTCCATTGAGTGTGGCATTCAACCACTATCATGAAAGTGAGCACAATGAAGTTATCTGTAATAATTCCCGTCTACAATGAAGAATCAACTATCACAAAAATTCTGTGTCAAGTACGTTCAGTAGGGCTAGCTCATGAAATCATCATTGTTGATGATGGTTCTACTGATCAGACCCGACAATTACTCAAGCAGGAAGAAAATCGGCTTAATACTATCGTAGTCTATCACGAGCATAATCAGGGTAAAGGCGCAGCGGTCCAAACAGGCTTCGATCGGGCAACGGGCGACGTTCTGCTGATTCAAGACGCTGACCTCGAATATGATCCACGCGATTATCCTATCCTCCTGCGCCCAATAGAAGAGGGTCGCGTCAAGGTAGTATATGGCAGTCGCTTTCTGGGGTCGCGCAAGGCGATGCTCTTCTGGCACATGCTGGGCAATAAGAGCCTTACCTTGTTAACCAACATTCTTTACAACGCGATTTTGAGCGACATGGAGACTTGCTACAAAGTATTCTGCGCTGATGTCGTTAAAGGCATTCCGCTCCGTTCACGACGCTTTGAATTCGAACCAGAGATTACTGCAAAAGTATTGAAACGCGGTTATCGAATTTTCGAGGTACCGATTTCCTACTACGGCCGTGAGTATGAGGAAGGTAAAAAGATCACGTGGCGTGAGGGGCCCAAAGCAGTGTGGACGCTAATTAAATATCGTATTGTAGATTAATGAGTGTTGAGGGTTAACTGCCATGTTCATTGGAATCGGATTGTTTGCGTATTTGCTCCTGTTCGTCCTAGCGCTAATTCGCAAGAATCACTGGCGTGAATCGGCTCTGATGGCCGCAATTGTCTGGGCCATGCTGGCGACGTTCATGCTGGAATTGCTTAGCCTTTTGCAGGCTGTAACACCCGCCGCGTTGGCCAAAGTCTGGTTGGTGACCGACCTCATCCTGGTTGTAGTCATAGTGCGTATGATTCGACAGCGCAAACTGACGTTTAAGCGGCCTGTAGCTAAGTTTCGCGATTTTTGGCATTTGAGTAAGACCGATACTTTGCTGTCAGTCGGTGTGATGGTCCTCGTGGGTGGCGTCGGTCTAACGGCAGTGGCCTCAGCACCCAACACCTGGGACTCTATGGTATATCACTTACCGCGCGTAGTGCACTGGCTGGACTACCAATCAGTGGCGTTTTATCCAACTCATATCACCCGCCAGATCCATATGGCCCCCGGCGCCGAATATCTGATGCTACAGATGTACGCGTTGCTGGGCAATGATTCTCTAGTTTCCACCGTGCAGTGGTTCAGCTATGTCGGGTGTATTGTGGGAGTCACTTTATTGGCACGTTCGCTCGGTGCTGGTACGCGCGGTCAAGTCCTAGCTGCGGTTGTATGCGCGACAATCCCACAAGGAATTCTCTCCGCTTCAGCAGCTAAAAACGACTACGTGTTGGCCTTTTGGATGGTGGCTTCACTTTACTTTCTGTTCGAATATAGCAGCAACCCGACTTTAGCACGAGCAGGCTGGATCGGCAGCGCGGTGGGGCTAGCCATCTTAACGAAGGGGACCGCGCTAGTCTTTGTGGGGGCTTTTGTTCTCGTATGGTGGTTGCTGCAATCCAGTCAGATTCGTCGAGCAATCATTCGACATCTGCCATTCGTTATTGCACTGGTGCTGCTGCTAAATATCGGGCAATTTGTGCGCAACACACAACTCTATGGCTCGCCACTGGGTCCGGATGCTGAAAGTTCTACCGGGCAATTCAAGTATTCCAATGACGGTTTAGCTCCTTCATTTCTAATTTCCAATGTACTCCGCAATGTAGCCTTACACTTAGGAACCCCTTATCCTGAATTTAATGCCAGTTTTCAAACCGTGATCGAATCTGCTATTCGCGCCGTCGGTGGCGATCCCAACGATCCACGAACAACCTGGGACTTTACGACATTTCAAGTTTCATCACCGTCGCTAATTGAAGACGTTGCTGGCAATCCATTGCCGGTTGCGCTTTTGATCCTGGCCCTGATCCTGGTCATCCACTATCGTGGCCTATCACGCAATACAATCATTGCGGTTATCGGATTACTGTTAGCGTTCATCTTATTTTGCTTGTTGTTTAAGTGGCAGCCTTGGCATACGCGCCTCCACCTGCCACTTTTCGTCTTGAGCGCGGCGATCATTGCTGTTGTACTAGAACGCGCCTGGCCGCCGTCGGCAACGACGGCTTTAGGAGCGCTCCTGCTGGTGACGGCTTTGCCTTTCTTACTGACGAATCAGTTGAGGCCATTGGTCTCAGCCACAGGCAAAACAGTGTTCTCAACTGAACGAACAGCGCAATACTTTGCATCTAACTCGAGCGTGATGGCCGATTACGTTAAAATTGCTGATTATGTACGCGCACAGACCTGTACTGACATTGGGATTGATTTAGGCAATAACGCTTATGAGTATCCTCTACTTGTTTTACTGAATCCCGCTCAGCGCCATGTCGTCCACACGGCTGTAACCAATGAGTCTAAGCGCTATGCAACCAGTCTAACTGATCCCTGCCTTGTAATCTGCATCGATTGCGGAAATGCAGATTGGCGGCAAAAAACATACCTTGAAGCAGGTTTGATTCCTGAGCCTGTGGGCAATACTGTGATATTTAGTAAGCCGGTCACCGCCATAAAGCCAGTGCAGTGTACCATGTCGTACACCAATGGCTGGTATCCGGCTGAGCGCTTGGGTGAAAGCCAGCTCCGCTGGATGGGCGAGCGAGGCACAATCAGCATCACGATCAGCTCAGATATTACTGCCAGTTTACAGAGTGAGATCAACTCTCTGCAACGGCCCAACGACATCGACGTCGTGGTAAATGACAAGCCAATAGTGGTACTCAAAACAGATTGGGAGGAATGGGCCTTCAAGCCAATTGAGGCGCTAACCTTACCTCTTCATGCTGGCTCAAATAGAATCGAATTCATCAGCCACAACCCGCCAATCACGCAAACGAACGATGCGCGCCCTTTGGCTGTTGCCATCAAGGATTTACAGTTGTTGACAACGGACAATCAGCTCTGCGAAATCAAGCCTTGACTCACTTGCTGTCAGCCGGTTTATTCCGTACAGTTTCATAATACCCAATCGCCAGATGAGTCGAACGCAAGTATAATTGAACTCGACAGATTTCCCTTCATTTCTTAGTTCTTTTACGCCATATCGCCGTACAGGATGGAGATTCAACACGATGAGCACCACAGTTTTCACTAACACAGATACTTCTACTCGGCATTACCGCGAAGCACGGCAGTCTCATTGGAACGAACTGGCTCAACGGCTTGACCGTGGGAGCGACTTTGGGAGATATTATCATCGACGGTTAGCAGAGATTTATGAATTTCTGGTTGTACCGGGCCAAAAAGTATTAGAACTTGGCAGCGCTCGGGGAGATCTCTTGGCTGCTCTTAAGCCGAAACTGGGAGTGGGCGTGGATTTCTCAGAAGAGATGATCCGCCGTGGCCAACAGCGACATTCCAATCTTAACTTTGTGCACGCGGATGTGCATGATCTCAACTTGGACGAGCAGTTCGATACGGTAATTTTGTCCGATCTGGTGAATGACCTATGGGATGTGCAAGCCGTCTTCGAGCATATTGCTCGAGTAGCGACACCCTCTTCCCGGATAATTCTTAATTTCTACAGCCGTTTATGGGAGCTGCCCCTGGCTTTCGCCGAAAGACTGGGCTTAGCCAAGCCTACGTTGCATCAAAACTGGTTGACTGTCGAAGATGTCACCACCCTGCTTGACCTGGCCAATCTTGAGGTGATTCAGTCCTGGCAGGAAATACTCTGGCCGTTGCCGTTTCCGCCGTTGGAGCGGTTCTTTAATCGCTTCGTTGTCAAACTATGGCCCTTCCGAAGTCTGGCTTTGACGAATATTGTTGTGGCTCGGCCACAGCCACGGCCGAGCTCGTCATCGGTTGCGCCGTCGGTCTCGGTAATAATCCCGGCTCGGAATGAAGCCGGTAATATTGCACAGATTTTTGCCCGCGTCCCCAATATGGGGCAGTGGACTGAGCTGGTGTTCGTGGAAGGACATTCCAAAGATAATACCTATGAAGCCATTGAACAAGCGATGAAGCTCTGGCCTAATCGTCGCTGTCAGTTGCTTCGGCAGACGGGCATTGGTAAAGGGGATGCTGTTCGACTAGGGTTCTCCCAAGCCAATGGTGATGTCCTCATGATTCTCGATGCCGACTTGACGGTTCCGCCAGAAGATCTGCCCCGCTTCTATGAAGCATTGTGCTCGCGTAAAGGAGAGCTCATCAACGGGGTGCGCCTGGTTTATCCAATGGAAGAAGAGGCGATGCGCTTCCTTAACCTGATGGGCAACAAGTTCTTTAGTCTCGCCTTTTCCTGGCTGCTCAATCAGCCGATTAAAGACACATTGTGTGGCACCAAGGCGTTATGGAAGGCCGATTATGAACGAATCGCCGCAAATCGNNCTGATATTTGGTGCGGCCAAGTTGAGGTTGAAGATTATTGATCTCCCGGTTCGTTATCGCAAGCGTACTTATGGCACGACCAATATTCATCGTTGGAAGCATGGCTGGCTTTTATGGCGCATGGTCTTGTTCGCCGCCAGCCGCATAAAATTCGTATGAATCNNATTAAGTTTGTGTGAAGGCACGGTATGAACGGGTTAAAGACTTGGCTGGCGCATCCGCTTACTCGTGGGCTCGATATCGATGATCCGCAGACGACTGAGCGGCGGCGACAGATTATCCAGGAGAAGAGCTTTTTACGGCAGATCTACCAGGAATGGTATGTAGCTATGGCGGCTGCCATTCCGAGTGGGGATGGACCGGTACTCGAGCTGGGCTCGGGGGCGGGATTTCTGAATACGGTGATACCAGATCTTATTTCGTCAGACGTGTTCTTTTGTTCGGATATTAATGTGATCCTGGATGGACAACGGCTGCCGATCGCTACCGGCGTACTGCGGGCAATCGCCATGCTTGACGTGCTGCACCATCTGCCCGCTCCTCGAGCGTTTTTGACCGAAGCAACCCGGTGTGTGCGACCTGGCGGGGTGATGGTTTTGCTGGAGCCATGGGTTACACCGTGGTCGCGCTGGGTGTATACCAAACTGCATCATGAGCCATTCCGGCCACAGGCGGCAACCTGGGAATTCCCGTCGAGCGGGCCGCTGTCTGGCGCTAATGGTGCACTGGCCTGGATTATCTTTGAACGAGACCGATCCCAATTTGAAAGAGAGTTTCCTGAATGGCGGATTCAAACGGTTAAACCGGGCATGCCTTTCCGATATGCCCTATCCGGGGGAGTTTCGTTGCGAAGCCTGATGCCAGGGGTGACGTTTCGAGCCTGGCGTAAAATCGAGCATCAGCTGCGTCCATGGATGAAGACTTGGGCAATGTTCGCCGAAATTACACTGGTGCGACGATAACGATTACTAACGACACGGCCTGCCAGCTTATTTTTCAGAACAGCCAACTAGCTACGACTACCACGGGAGTGTGCGCTATGAATATGAATCAGTATACGAAAATATTGCAGAGTGGACTATTCGGTATTTATCGAGCAGTATCAGCAACGGGTGTGCTCAGAACCACTTGGGGGCGCACGCTATTTGAAGCAGTCTATTTGCGTTATAAGGATCACATTGAGGCTGGCCCCGTCGATCTGCTCCAAAGCTATGTTAAGCCCGGCACCTTCGTTATTGACGTGGGAGCTAATGTCGGTTTCTTTACCTTAAAGTTTGGGAGGTGGATTAGCGCAGGCGGTAAGGTCATTGCTATCGAACCGGAACATATCAACTATATGCGGTTGCAGCGTGCTGTGGCCGCAGCGGGACTTTCCGCAACCGTTGAAACCGTTAATGCCGCCGCAGCTGAGACGGTCTGCGAAGGACTGCTTGAAGTGAACCCGCTGCACCCCGGCGATCATCGACTGGGTGCTAACGGCGTACCAGTTTCTCTTATCACCATCGACCACCTAGTAGAGACTCATCATTGGCCAGAAGTTTCATTCATCAAGATCGACGTGCAAGGCGCTGAGGCTCGAGTTCTAGCCGGAGCAGCTGAGACGATCAAGAAGTTTAAACCATCGCTATTTGTCGAGGTAGATGACGAGAGTCTCGAGAAATATGGATCGAATGCTCACCAGCTGTTGACTTCTTGCATCCGCTTTGGATACACGATCCACATCTTAGCGAATAATGCCGTTTCGCCTCCCCTTCAAATGGACCAGCTCTTAGAGACCAAGAACAAAAAGGGGTATTTCGATGTCTTACTGCTGTCAGAGCCAGAAGTCTGAGTATATCAATACGTACAACGATCATTAGGATGGGACAGACACGATGAGCGCAGACCATGAGCTTCAAACACCAAGTACAGCATTCGACCGAACTTTGTTTAAGCTGCCAGCATCACGATTTGTATTACTTTTCGCAGTACTGATGGCGTTAGCTTTCCTGTGGCTAATAGCAGACTTCTTTCCAAGACTTGACTTTTGGAGTTTCGTCGGTGATTACCCAATGCTGTCACTGGCCCATGCGCTGAACGTTCAAGCCTGGTTTGACAGTGGGTTGCGTCAGGTTGGCTATTTTCAAGAATTTCATCCCGGTATTCCCTTCCAATTAGCCAGTTGGCTCGCTTTTCGCGTTGCGCAAATCTTCTCTCCAACGGACGTTAGTAGCAGCATACAATATACGTTGCAAGAACCAGACTTGTTTTGGTCAGTCACTCAATTACTTGCTCTATCTCTTGGACTGGTTGGGGTGACAGCGTTATGGCGGCGGTCGCGGCGACTCAGTGCAGGTTTTGCGATTGCTGCCATGCTGGTTTTTTTTAGCTTCCGTCCGGCCTGGACTTACGGACTTACGACTCTCAGCATCGACACCTTTGCACTTCCTATGGCTGTCCTTTTTTTTACAGTGGCCGCCTATGCCTTCCGCGCCGAAAAGCGAAGTTTAATATTCTGGGGCGTGTTAGGGGGCTTGGGCGGTCTGGCATGGCTCTTAAAACTTAACTATATTGTCTGGTCGCTCGCCGCAGGAGTCGGTCTATTAGTGCAATTGGCGCTGCGCGGTGTCACCCTGCGCCAATTCGCACTGAGAGCAGGTCTCTTTGTGTTAGCCTTTGGCGCTGTGGGAGCATTTTTGGGCTTGTTGTTTCTAGGACCTGACGGCCTTACCCAGACGATAAACTATCACATAGGCGTAGCTACTCACGCTGGCTATTTTGGCAGTGGTAGTTCGGAGCTTGTCAACTGGAACACGATCAAAGACAACCTTCGTACCATCGCAGGCAGGATCGATCTTTGGGCCGCGACCGTGGTGCTACTTGCGTTGGCCGCAAGCATTGTCTTCAAATATCGCCGAGATCGCGCCTGGCTAAAAGCTAACTTGCCCATCGTTGCTTGTTTAGTGATGGCTATTCTCTTCGGTTACGCTGCAGCAATAAAACACTTTTTTGATCATTATCTTATAGTTGCTGGGGCTGTTCTCCCGTTACTTGTTCTCTGGCTGGGCCAGGTTTCTACCAGACGAATGGGCATTTTCTTGATGCCAGTCGTTATTGTCCTGGTGAGTATTACGGCTTACGGCTACTTCCAAGAGCGCTCAGGATTCCTCTCGCATATGCGCGCCATGCGCCAAGATGCAGAGACAATTAACTCCTTGCCCCTTACAGATGGCAATGTGCGCCTGTGGTCGTATCGGGTCAATGCAGGCCCTTACATCGCAAATTTCACAGCAGCGATGACTCAAGTCCCCAGTTACTTCGATGATGTTAAAAAAGTATTTCCTCAAGACTTAGAGTATGACATATGGAACACGCAAGTTCAGTTTAATCACCAATGGACGAGTCCAGATCGTGTGCCATGGCAGTACGCGATTTTTGATCAGGCTTTTTTCCCAAACTTTGCTTCACTACCGCCTTATTTTCAGGAGAATGGTACAGAAATTCGCAAACTGAATACCGTCTTAGTCGTTGAACGTAAGGANNAGGACGGGAAAAATATATCGAGCCAGTCACTAGGTAATGGTGCAGTGCCTAAATGCACCGCTACCTTCAACAATGGCTGGTACCCTCGTGAGCCAGTGGGGGACAGCTGGCTGCGCTGGACGGATGGTCAGGGTCAAATCAGTATTGCAGCGAGTGATGATATGGCTGTATTGCTCCAGGGTAAAATCAATTCAATGCAACGTCCTAACACCGTAGATATAGTGCTTAATGGCAATCCCGTGTCTGCGCTGAAGACTGATTGGGATGAATGGGCTTTCAAATCATTTGTGCCCCTCACTTTAAAGCTTAAAGCCGGCTCAAATAGCCTTAAATTTATCAGCCATAATCCACCGATCACGCAGACCACCGATTCGCGTGCTTTGGCCATTGCTATCAAAGGCTTACAGCTACCGCCTTGTGAGCTACAGCCGTAACCAATCTGCTTGCTATCTCGATATGAAAGATCTTGGAGCGTGGTGATTTGTTCG
>PMCF01000436.1:0-12390 GCA_003154115.1 Anaerolineae bacterium | reverse complement strand
TCGTCATCGACGGCGGCTCGACCGACAAGACAGTCGATGTATTACGCCAGTACGGTGATCGAGTACGTTGGCTCTCCGAACCCGATCGCGGCCAAGCTCATGCAGTAAACAAAGGCTGGCGCATGGCGCGCGGCGGAATCTTGGGCTGGCTGAATTCTGATGACACCTATCGCCCCGGCGCAATTCGAGCCATCGTCGATGCTTTTCAATTTCATCCCGAAGCAGGCGGCATCTACGGCGATTGCGATTATATTTCGGCTGCCGGCGAATTCCTGGAAAAATATGAAACTGGCCCCTTTGATTTCGAGACATTCTTTCGCACCAGCCGCTCGCCTATTCCACAACCCGCGATGTTCATTCGCCGCACCGTGTACGAGCACGTTGGCCCCGTCAATGAAGACCTGCGCCTCGCCATGGATTGGGAATACTGGTTGCGGGTAGGTATGCAATATCCGATTTTTTACTTGCCGCAGGCCCTGGCCACATTTCGTGTTCACGGATCATCTAAATCGGCGACAGAAAGTCTTCGCTTTGGCGAGGAAACGACGCGAGTCTATCGGAAAATGTTCGCTGATTCTACCCTCCCCCCCCACTTGCGCCGTTACGAAAAAGAAGCCATGAACAGTGTCTTGCTGCAAGCCGCTAAATACGCCTTTGACGGAGCGCAACTAAGAGAAGCACGACATTATCTGCTTGACGCCTGGAAAATTCGTCCTTTCCACATCCGACGATTCATGCCCAAGATCTTTTTCATTAGTTTTCTAGGCCAACGCGGCTGGAAGACCTGGATGCGATTTCGCCGTTGGCGCGGCGCCAAACTAGGTGTTTTTGAAACGATGTCGTGATGCGCATTCTTCTAGTCTGTCCCGACTGCCCCTACCCACCACGCGATGGCGGCTCTCTGCGCATCGTCAACCTGGCACGTTCACTCGCTGGTCATGCCTCAGTCATGCTGCTAACCTACGTCGTTTCACCGGCAGAAACGCAGGCCCTGGCTGAGTTTGGCCGGCAGTCTAGGATTCAGATCCATGGTGTGCCGCGGCCAGCCCGCCGTAACACCTTGACGCGAGTCTGGCACAAACTCCTTTACTACTATAGTTCCTATTTATTCAGTTCAATACCTGGCCCGGTTCGATTTAACAACCAGCCGATGATGCGCGATGCGCTGCTGAAAACGCTGCGCGACTTCGCACCCGACGTGATCGTGTGGGAATACTGGTTCATGGCGGAATTTGCCCACGTTGCGCGTGTGACAGAGCCGCGACCAATCCAGATTGCAGATGCCATTGACCTGGAATGGTTGCGCTTGGAACGACACGCTCAAGTAGGTCAAGGTCTCACAAAATACTGGACGACTTACATTCAGCCGCGCGTTCGCCGCTACACGCTCGATCGATATCGTCGGATGGACGGCGTCATCTTCTTGAGTCATGCTGATCTCCAGCAGGCCCAGCGTGATCTGTCAAATTCCGAGCGGCTGAAGGTAGTCCCGATGGGTCTCATGCTCGACGAATATCCTATTCCGCTGACATCGCCTCAACCCGAACGTGTCCTATTCTTCGGCTCATTCCGGCATCAACCCAACGTCGATGCGCTACGCTTCCTGTTGCAAGAAATCTGGCCACACCTTCAACATGAACGACCGCAAGCCGCCCTTGACCTCATGGGCCCCGGTATTCCCGATTGGCCCCGGCAGTACCCCAACGTTCGCGTGTTGGGCTTTCAGCCCGATATTCGCCCCATTCTCGCAGAAGCGTCAGTTGTCATTGCGCCGCTGCGCTTCGGATCAGGCGTCAAGATCAAAATCCTGGAATCGATGGCCTTGGGCAAGGCCGTTGTCACTACATCCATCGGCGCAGAGGGAATCGAGGCGCAGCCCGGCACAGACTTTATCGTCGCTGATGATGCCCAAGCCTTAGCTTCTGAGACCGTTCGTCTATTGGCGAACCCTTCGATTCGCGCTAGTCTCGGTCAGCACGCCCGCCAGTTTATTCAGATCCACCATGACGCCGACCAGATCGCAAAGGACTTTCTCGCCCGACTGAACGAATTCGGCGTGAATCGTGGGCTAGCCCGTTGATGAGCGAACTATCGGTCATTCTCGTCAACTGGAACGCGGGCGCTGAATTGTTGAACACGCTCAGCGCGCTGTATCAAGCGCTTGCCTTCTTACCAGATTCCGAGGTCATTCTCGTCGATAATGCCTCCACCGATGGCAGCGCGCAAGCTGCAGTGCAAAAATTCCCTGCACTGAAAGTTATTTACAATTCTACCAACCTTGGCTTTGGGGCAGCGAACAACATCGGCTTTGCGCAGGCACAGGGTCGCTGCATTTTGTTGGTGAACCCCGACTTACGAATAACCTCGGCAGCACTTCAAGCGATGCTTGACTTCATGGAAACACATCCGCAAGCTGGAATGTGTGGGCCGAAAGTCCTGGAGTCAGACGGTGTAACCATCAGCCCCTGGTGCGCTCGCCGTGATCCGCGTCCGTGGGATATCTTCTGCGAATATGCCTTCCTCACCCGATTATTTCCGACACATCCTGGGTTTGCCCGTTACGTGATGGGCGACTGGGATCATGCCTCGAATCGCGAAGTCAACGCGCTAACGGGCGCTTGCCTGTTGGTGCGCCGTGAAGTAATCGAACAAGTCAGTGGGTTCGATGAACAATTCTTCATGTACGGCGAAGACATTGACTGGTGTCGTCGCATTCGCCGCAGAGGCTGGCAAGTGTGGTACGTCGCCGCGGCTGAAGTGCAGCACGAAGGTGCGCACAGCACACGCCAGATCGATGATCACGGCAGTCGTTGGTCTCTGGAAAGTTATCTGCGCTACTTCCGCACATGGGGCAGCGGCTTTGAGTTGTTGAGGGCGCGCTTGGCCCTATCCAGCGGCAATCTTGTGCGTGCTTTGATTTGGTTGGCGACCGCCATAGGTCGCCCGCGTCAATTTCGTTATGCCGTTCAGCGTGCCACTCACTACTTTCACTACACATTGCTGGCTTGGATAGCCTGATGCGCACCCTCCTCGTCTACGATCACCTCGACACGGGCGGCGCACAGACGCACGGCCTGGCTTTGGCGCAGGAGTTGTTGAAAGCCGGACACACCCTGTCCATTGCTTCGCGCGGCGGCGCGATGGAGCCACGCTTTACACAGCTGGGTGTGATCGTTCTGCGTTGGCCCACGCCGTCACGCGCCAATCCATTCAAGCTGGCCCGATCGTTCTTCTGTGCCCGCCAGATTCTGCACGCTGTTCGGCCTGATGTGATCCACGCGCACGCGGTGCTGCCCGGGGTGATCTTCTCCCTCGCCGCGCGCAGCCGATCGGGCGGCCGCTGGCCGGGCCGCCGACCACCGATCGTGATTACGCCGCATCGCAGTTGGGATAGCCTGTATCGATCGACCTGGCGCAACATGCTCAGTCAGGCGTTCTATCCTCTGTTGCGCCTCACCGCAGATGAAGTGATCGCCATTTCCACGGGCTTCTATCACGAACTGACCCGGCATGGCATTCCAGCCGAGCGCTGCCATCTGATCCGCAACGGCATCGATGTAAATAAATATGACGTGCCTGCCAACACGCCTACTTCGCCTGTTGTCGGCACAATTGGGCGCTTGATCGAGCAAAAAGGATTGGATGTCTTCATCGCTGCGGCCGCGTTGATCGCGGGACACCGATCGGGTGTGGAGTTTCAGATCGCAGGTGAAGGGCCGCTGCGCGCAACATTGGAGCAGCAGATCGCCGCGCAGGGTCTGGCCGATCGCATTCACTTGCTGGGCAATCGATCGGATGTGCCCGACCTGCTCAGGCAATTCTCCGTGTTTGTGTCGTCGTCGCGTTGGGAGGGCATGCCTTACGCGCTGCTGGAAGCATTGGCGGCACGACGCCCGGTAGTCGCGACGCAGGTCTTGGGTTCAGAAGAACTGATTCAAGACGGTGTCACCGGCTTGCTCGTTCCGCCCGCTGATCCCACCGCGTTGAGCAGCGCCATTTTGAAATTGCTGGATGATCGAACGCTTGCGCAGAGGTTGGCTGAAGCCGGTCGGGGTTTAGTGGAACGGGAGTATAATCAACAGGCGATGGCGGCCCAGATCATGCAGCTGTATCAGCAGGCCAACGCCAGGCGAGCAACCTAATTCAACCGGCATGAGCAACCCACCCGCAACACGTGTCCTCCACGTTATCGAATCTACCACGGCCGGTGTGCGCCGCTACGTCACATATTTGTTGCAGCATCAATCCCCGCAGTGGCACATGGAAGTCGCCTGCCCTGCTATTCGCCAAGAACATTTTGGTGATACCGCTTTCGTCGACGAAATCCGCCAGATCGGCGTGTGCGTGCACGATGTGCCCATGCAGCGCTCTATCGGTCTGGCCGATCTGAAAGCGGCGCGCGTCTTGCAGAATGTCGTGCAGCAGGGACACTACGATCTGATTCATACCCACAGTTCCAAAGCCGGTTTCCTGGGGCGATCGATCGCACGCTTATCCGGCGTGCCGGTGGTGCATACTCCCAACGGGCTGTATTATCTGGGCCAGCACGGAGTCAAACGCTGGTTCTATCAGACGCTGGAACGATTGGCGGGACGGTTAACGACGCAGCTGATCGCGGTATCGGAAGGCGAGCGGATCGTCATCACGCGCGATCGGTTGGTGCCGCCCGATCGGTTGTGCGTCATCAAAAACGGCGTGGATGCGCCGCACATTCGCGGCGAGGCCACTGCCCCACACGCCCGGCAGCTGTGCGAACAGCTTGGCATCAACGGCCAGCAGCCCATCATCGGCGCTGCCGGGCGCATGGTGCCGCAAAAGGACCCGCTCACCTTCGTGCGCGCCGCCGCACAGCTGCGGCAAACGTATCCCACCGCGCAATTTGTGTGGTGCGGCGATGGCGAATTGCGCACCGCCACCGAGCAACTGGCGGCGCACTTGAACGTGCCGCTCATCACCACCGGCCATCAAGAGAACAGCGCGGCCATCATGCAGACTTTCGATGTGTTTGTCCTGCCGTCGATCTACGAAGGGCTGCCCTTTGCACTGTTGGAAGCGATGGCCCTCGGCATCCCGATCGTTGCCACGGACATCAGCGGCGTGCGCGATGTGTTGGGCGATCAACAAGCGGGCTGGCTGACCGAACCCTGCAACGAGGCCGCCCTCGCCACGACGATCGAGCGCGCCCTATTACAGACTTCAGAATCGCAACGGCGCACGCAAGCCGCGCAGCATTTAGTAGAGACGCAGTATTCTGTGCAGCTGATGGTGCAGCGGCATTTGGAACTTTACCAACACCTGGTACAAAAGAAAAGTTCCCGGAGCGCGTAACCTCCGGGAACTTCGTTTAACCATCTTACGCGGCGCGCTGGGCGGAACGCTCTATGCAATCTCTGTCGTTTAGCCCTTCACCGCTTGCGCGATCGCCTTCACGTGCGCGGGGCTCGATCCGCAGCAGCCGCCCACGATGCGCGCGCCGAGCGCCACGATGCGTTTGGCAAACTCGCCCATTTGCTCTGGCGTGACGTGGTACACCGATCGGCCTGTGGCCGCCTCGACGGTGGGCAGACCGGCATTCGGCTTGGCCCAGATAAACAAGCCTGAGTTGGCCGCCGCGTATTCTTGCACGATCTTTTCCATGTTCTCCAGGGTCGTGCCGCAGTTCGCGCCGATGGCCGCCACGTCCAACGCCTTGAACTTCTCCGCCACTTGCGTGGGTTTTACGCCCATCATCGTGCGCAGGCCGCGATCGTAAGCGAAGCTCACCACCAGCGGCGGCGTTGTGACCTGGCGCGCCCCTTCGACTGCGGCCTGTGCTTCTTCCAACGCGAAGTGCGTCTCGATTACCAACACATCCACCCCGCCCTCGCTCAACGCTTGAGCCTGTTCGGCATAAGCCGCCACCGCTGCGGGGTATTCCAACGGGCCGAAGGGTTTGAGCAGCTGACCGGTGGGGCCGATCGATCCACCGACCAGTGCGCGATCGCCGGCGGCTTCCCGCGCCAGTTCCACGGCCCGCCGGTTGAGCTCGGCCGCCCGATTGGCATACTGCGACTCTTTCAGGCGCAGGCGGGTGCCGCCAAACGTGCAGGTCAAAATCAAATCGGAACCGGCTTCGACGAAAGAACGTTGCAGCGCCAAGATCCGATCGGGTTGATCAAACACCCACTCTTCGGGCGCGGTGCCCGGCGGCAGTCCCACCAGCTGCAAATTCGTGCCGGTGGCGCCATCGGCCACCAGCACCTCGCCCGCTTGTAATCGTGTTAGAAATGAGTTCGTCATGCGTGCCTGCTCCTGAACAAGATGGGCCCATTGTACGGCGACGGGTACTTGCTACCCCTGACAGAAAGACTCAACCAGGTGCTATCGTCCGATGCGCGCAGGTAGCCAGTCTCTGGATTAAGCCGAATGATACGGGCGAGGTTGAGTAACCTCGCCCGTATTGTTTCACTCAGTCGTGCGCGTTATTTCTTTGACTTCGCCGCGGGCTTTTTTGCAGGAGCCTTTTTGGCCGCCGGCTTCTTGGCGGCCGGTTTCTTGGCCGGAGCCTTCTTAGCGACTGGTTTCTTGGCCGCTGGTTTCTTGACCGCAGCTTTCTTAGCCGCTGGCTTCTTAGTGGCTGGTTTCCTGGCAGCCGCTTCCTCTGCAGACGGCTTCTCGCCTTCTGTCAGCAGCGCCGGCTGTACCGGGGCCGCCAGTAAGCTCGCCGGTGCGGCAGCACGCAGGCTGTCGACTGGGACACGCATCACCCACTGGCAGCGCGGGCAATGCTCTACATGATGGGACGCCGGTAGTCGATCGGCTTCAGCGAGGGCCGCGCCGATCTGCTCGTCAGTCAGCGTGGCCGACCAGCCACAGTTGGGGCAGTGTAGTTCGTACATCTTCATCCTCCTCAGGGAATCAATTCGCCTACGCCTATATTCTATTGAATCTCAGGGCAAAATGCAAATTTGGGATAAAAATCAGGCTCCCTGTTCCAGCCGACAAAAAAGGCCGTGCAGGTCGCACAGCCTTTTATATTTCACCGCACTATTTCTTGGCTGGTTTCTTGGCTACGGGCTTCTTGGCGGCTGGTTTCTTAGCCGCTGGTTTCTTGGCCACGAGCTTCTTAGCCACGGGTTTCTTGGCGGCTGGTTTCTTCGCGGCGGGCTTCTTGGCCGGCGCTTTCTTCTGGGGCGCAGGCTCAGGCGCAGGCGCCTCGGCTACAGGGGCCGGAACCGGAACAGGTTCAACCTCGGGCGCAGGTGTTTCATCCGTACGATGTGACATAGCAATGCCTCCTGAGAGTGATAGAGATGTCAAGCGATCATGCGCGCGGCGCATGGACTTGCTGAACCGGATGTCTCCCTTACCAACAAGATCAACTCATGACCACAAAGTTGATAAGTTACATTGTATTACATCGATCACGCAGAAGCAAGAGTCAATTCTTAAAATCTTGCGTCAAAGCGCTTGGGCAGGTTGTTGAATCACTCCTTGTCGCTCATCGCGCGCGGTCGCGCCGGCAAGGAAGCGATGCCGATGCCGATCAGGATTACGATCGCGCCGACGATGGTCAATGGCAAAGGAACTTCATGCAACAGCACCAAGGCGAGCAGCGAAGCCCCGATCGGCTCGGCGAGCGCGATGATTGCCACGTAGGTGGGCGGCAGAAAACGGAGCGCGTAGTTGTACGATGAATGCCCTACCAACTGCGGCAAGATCGCCAGCAGCCACAGCCAGACAAAAGCGATTGCCGGATAAGGCCCACCGCCAGGCAGCTGCGTAAACGACGCGCCCGACAGCGCCGCCAGCCCGATCAACATCACCGCGGCTATGCCGTAGACGAGGTAGATGTAAGCCAGCAATGACATCCGCTGGCGCAGTTTCCGCCCGATGAGCAGATAGCCCGCCACGAACCATGCCCCGGCCAGTGCCAGAAAATCGCCCCACAGCTGCATCCCGCTGAGGCCCAGGCCGGCGCTATCGGACAACCCGACGAGCATGCCGCCGCACACGGTGACGATCAACCCCATCACGATTGGACCGGTGAGTTTCTCGCGAAAGATCAACCAGGAGGCCAGCGCCACCCAGATGGGGCCGGTGGTCACCAGTACGACCGACGAAGTGACGGTCGTGTAGTCGAGCGAGGACACCCACGTGGCAAAGTGCAGCGCCAGAAACACGCCCGACAACAACGCCCATAGCCAGTCGTGGCGGGTTAAGCCGCGCAGCTCAGTCGTGCGGCCGCGTAGGACGATCGGGGTGAGGATGAGCGTGGCCAAGGTCAAACGATAGGCCGCGACGACGAGTGGCGGGACACCCTCATCCAATGAGAAGCGGATCAAGATCGATGCGGTAGAGACGGCCAGGATGCCGCAGATGAGTACGCCGATCAGGCGAGAATATGCTGGTTTTTGCATGTTTTCTGATCGATTAGCGTGGCCCGATCGGGTTCCTCTCTTGACAATGGTTTTGATCGAGGCTACAATCTTCAAAGAAGTTTATCACTTGATAACTTCATCACCAAATTGCCCTAGCCAGGCAGCCAAGTTAAGGAGACCCATGTCATTTGAGTTACCATCGCTTCCGTACGATTTCAGTGCGCTGGAACCGACTATCGACACGCAGACGATGCAGATTCACCACGATAAGCATCACGCTGCGTATGTGACTAATCTCAATAAGGCGTTGGAAGGCGCACCTGAATTAGCGGGCAAGTCCATCGACGAGATTGTAGCGAACCTGAATGCCGTACCCGAGAAGATCCGGCAGGCCGTCATCAACAACGGCGGCGGCCATTATAACCACACACTCTTCTGGGAGATTATGGGGCCCAAGGGCGGCGGCGAACCGAAGGGCGATCTGGCGAAAGCCATCGAGGCCGCCTTTGGCAATTACGAAGGTCTGCGCGAGAAAGTCAACACCGCCGGTATGACACGCTTCGGCTCCGGCTGGGCGTGGTTGGTGGCGGACAAGGCCGGTCAGCTGCAAGTGCTCAGCACGGCCAACCAAGACTGCCCGCTGTCCAACGGCCAGCAGCCAATTCTGGGTGTGGATGTGTGGGAACATGCTTACTATCTCAAGTATCAGAATCGCCGCGCCGACTATTTGGGCGCGTGGTGGAATGTGGTAAACTGGGAGGCAGTGGCGGCCCGGTATGCCGGCCTGAAGAAGTAACCTGTTAGCTGCGAACGGGGCGCAGCGCATAGGGTAGCAGTTGAAAGTCACTTTGGTCTCTCTCGCCAATCTCGAATTGGCGAAAAAATATATCTCACCTACGGAGAATAACCATGACCCACGTAATTACTGCTATTTGCCTGCGCGATACGGCGTGCGTAGATGTCTGCCCGGTGGAGTGCATCATTCCCGGCAAGCCCGAATCGGAATGGCCGTGGCTGTACATCGATCCGGACACCTGTATCGACTGCGGCGCGTGCGTGCCCGAGTGCCCGTACGAAGCCATCTTCCCTGAAGATGAAGTGCCCACGGCCTACACCATGAAAGCCGGCCAGTATCTGGCCGACACCAAGGCCAACCTGCCCGATGGCAAGCCGCTAGACGGCGATGTGGGCGGACACAAAGTCAAGGTCGAGAATGCCAAGGCGCCCGGCGCGGGCTTTGTCATCGATCTGACCCCGGCCACTGAGCTCAACAAGGCATTCTTCAAAGAAGGCCCCGGCTACAGCGCCAAGGGCTAAGTCATACTGAGTCAGTTACTCCAGCGAGGCCAACGCGGAATGCGTTGGCCTCGTTCTATTTGGATAGAGAAACCGGGTTTCGCCTGCTCCTGCGGAGCAGGCGAAACCCGGTTTCTTGTTCGATGGCATCAGGTACAATTCTTGCAGCCATCACTTTAGCCAAGAGGAGAAACATGACTGAGTATCGCATCGAAAAAGATTCACTGGGCGAGGTGCAAGTTCCGGGGGAGGCGTACTACGGCGCGCAGACGCAGCGCGCCATCGACAACTTCCACATCAGCGGGCTGCGTCCGTGGCGGGCCTTCATCTGGAGCATGGCGACGATCAAACGGGCGGCCGCCGAGGTCAATCGGGACTTGGGGCTGCTCGCTCCGAGGATCGCCGAGGTGATCGTGCAAGCCGCGCAGGAAGTGATCGACGGCCAGTGGGACGATCAATTTCGCGTCGATCCATTTCAGGCGGGCGCGGGCACTAGCCACAACATGAACGCGAATGAAGTGATCGCCAATCGGGCAATTGAGATGCTGGGCGGCCAGCGCGGCGATTACAAACTCGTCAGCCCCAACGATCACGTCAACATGGCCCAATCGACCAACGATACCATTCCGACGGCGATTCGCCTGGGCGTGTTGTGGCGGCTGGATGAGCTGCTGGAGGTGATCGATCGGTTAGCCGCTGCGTTGGAGACGAAGGCGCAGGAGTTTGATCCGATCGTGAAGTCGGGGCGCACACATTTGCAGGATGCCGTGCCGGTGCGATTGGGGCAAGAGTTCGGCGCGTACGCCAAAGCCATGCGGCGCGATCGGGACAAGATCGAACTGGCGGCGGACGGCTTGCGCCGCTTGGGGATCGGCGGCACGGCGACCGGCACAGGATTGAACGCGCACCCCGAATATCATACGCGCATGATCAAGAAGTTGAGCAATTTGACAGGTCTGGAGTTGATGCCATCCGACGATCTCTTCGAGTCGATGCAGGCGCATTCGGATGCGGTGTTCTTTTCCGGATCGATCCGCACTCTGGCGCAAGACCTGATCCGCATCGCCAACGATTTTCGCTTGCTGGCGTCGGGACCCGCCACCGGCTTCGACGAGATCCACCTGCCCGCCGTGCAGCCCGGATCGTCGATCATGCCCGGCAAGGTCAATCCCGTGTTGGCCGAGATGCTGGACATGGCGATGTTCCACGTGCTGGGCAACGATCTGACCGTGACGCTGGCCGCGCAGGCCGGCCAACTGGAACTCAACGTGATGATGCCCATCATCGCGCACGATCTCTTCGAGATGATGCAGATCGTCATCGGCGCGGTGCGGGCCTTTACGGACTACTGCGTCATCGGGTTGGAAGCTAACCCCGAAAAGGCAACCGGCTGGTTGGCTAAGAACGCGATTCTCGTTACAGCGCTCAATCCACTGATCGGATATTTGAAAGGCGCTGAGATTGCGAAAGCGGCGATGGCGCGCAATGTCACCATCCGCGAAGTGTGTGTGGAGAAGATCACGGCGGGTGAGTTGGTCAATAAGGACAATGGTCAACCAGTGACGATGGCAGAGATCGACGCGATTCTGGGCGATGTACGCTCGCTGACGGAAGGCGGCACGCCTACGCGTGGCACGGGCGTCAGCGGATAAACAACGGATTAACGGATGAGCAACGGATGGTGGCGGCTTAGATGAACCATCATCGTCGTTTGTGGATATTATTCAGTGGCCCGATTGACGCCGGCAGTATAATGGAACCAGGCGTGGTCGATCAAGCACCCACCGTGCAGCCGTGATGCGATCGTTCAACTCCCACAGCACTTACTTTTTAAGGAGAAACGCATGTCAACTTCGTTTACGGCGATGACGTGGAACGTGGAGAATCTGTTTCCGCCGGGGCATCCATCAACGCGCGGAAAGTGGTTTCCGAAAGCGTTGGCACGCTGACGCCTTGCTGGGAGTGTTCATCATGAAACGCACGCTGTTCTTTGTCGTCATTGTGATCGGCTTAATGGGCCCCGCCAACCCGATCGGGCGGGCGGCGCCCCGCGACGATTGGACGATCTACCTGCCGCTGATCGCGCGTTCCAAACAGAATCCGCTGCATCAGGGCATCGCCACCTACTACGATGCCACCGGGGCGGGCGCGTGCGGTTTCGATCCTTCGCCCAACGATCTGATGGTCTCCGCCATGAACGCCGAGGAGTACAACAATGCCGCGACTTGCGGCGCATTCGTAGATGTGTATGGCCCCGGCGGAAGTGTGACCGTTCGTATTGTCGATCTGTGCCCGGAGTGCCTGGCCGGTCATCTCGATCTGAGCCGCGAGGCGTTTGCGAAGATCGCCGATCCGGTGTTGGGCCGCGTGTCGATTTCGTGGCGCATCGTCAGCCCGGCCCTCAACGGCCCGATCGCCTATCACTTCAAAGACGGCAGCAATCAATGGTGGACAGCCGTGCAGATTCGCAACCATCGCAATCCGATTGCGAAGTTCGAATACTGGAACGGCAGCCAGTGGGTGACGGTGCCGCGCGTCGATTACAACTTCTTCGTGCAGACCAATCCCGGCATGGGCGTGGGACCGTACACCTTCCGCGTGACAGACATGTATAGCAACACCTTGATGGACAGCGGCATTCCTTTCATCGAGGGCGGTACCATTAACGGTGCGGGGCAGTTTCCGCCGGGACCGTGACGCACATTCTTAGAGCTTGTTTAGCAAATCTGCGTTG
>PMCF01000271.1 GCA_003154115.1 Anaerolineae bacterium | reverse complement strand
CTCTCCGACAGGCTGCTAGAGCGAATTCCAGTTTAGTTTACGACATTGGATGCTTCGCGAAGGCTTTAGCCGGATCCGCCGTGCACCAGCCAACCGGCTGAAGCCTCGAGTCCAAGCGAGACCGTAAATCAACTTGGAAACCGCTATAGCGCGGCCCCGGAAAAATCAAAACCGATCGGATGAAACACCATCCGATCGGTTTTGATTTAGCCCCACGCGCGTCCTTAACCGCTCTTGTGCAAGATATCGCTGACCGAAATAATCCCCAGCAGTTTCTCTTGAATCACCGGGGCGCAGCGAATACCCACGTTGGCAAACAACTTCGCGACGTACTCGATGCCCAGGTCGGGATTGATCACCACACACGGCTTCATCATCACCTCATAGACTTGCACCGCAGCGGGGTCTTCACCTTCGGCCATCACATTGTAAACAATGTCTTCATCCGTGACGATCCCGTAGGCATCGTCAGATCCGCTGCGCTCCACAACCAACTCATGCACTTTGTTCTTACGCATGAGGTCCAGGGCATCGGCCACACTGGCTAAGGCCTGGATCGTAACGACCCGAGACGTCATGATATCGCGCGCTTTAAGCATTGAATCCCCTCCTGCCTGAGTTGCTGATATTGTACTACAAAATTTCGGCCAGGACTTCGTGCCGGGCCACGTCTTGACCCGGCTTCACCGCCACTTGCGAAACGAGGCCCGCCTTCGGCGCGTGGATCTCGTTCTCCATCTTCATGGCTTCGAGGATAAACAGCGACTGGCCCGCCTCCACCCGATCGCCTTCGGCCACGAGCACGACCTTGATTTGGCCCGGAATCGGCGCCTTGATGCGGCCATCGCGGCTGGTGGGGCGCGTGACGTGCGCGTCCAGATCGCGCACCTCCAGAAAGTGCACGCCGGTGTAATCTCGAATCCAGCGCAAGTCGGAATCGATGACAATTTCGTGCGGGTGATCGTCGACGATAATCCATTCCATCTGATCGATCGGCGCGTCGAGGTCAGGCACCGTGACGCGCAGCGCCGTGCCATTGACCGTCACCGGCAGCTCGGCGTCGGTGCGTAAATTCAGGTTGATGTCAATTTCAAACGTGTGACCGCCCAGGGTCACTTCGACTTTGCTCATGTGACAAACCCTCACCCCAACGAAATTATTCCGGCAAGCGGCGGCTCGATCGATGCCAGCCCAATTGCAGCCGATCGGGAACCGTGGGCTGGCCCGCCAGATTGCGGCGCACATACGCAATCGCTGCGGCGATCGCCAGATCGCGCGCATGTTCGATCGGGAGTTGATCCTCGGGCAGTTCGCGACGCAAGCTGTCGGTGTGATACACCGCCTCGAGGAAGTCGGGATGCTGCACGATAAGTTGTTGAATCGGCAGCGTCGTCGCCACGCCGATGAGCGCCAGTTCGCTCAAGGCACGCTGCAAACGCCGCACGGCCTCGACGCGATCATGCCCCCACGTCATCACCTTCGCCACAATGGGATCATATTGCGCGGGAACCACACAGCCGGAATAGGCGTAGGTATCGACGCGCACCCCATGACCGGTCGGCAGGCGCACGCGCCGCAGCGTGCCCGGACTCGGCATGTAGTAGCGCCAGGGATCCTGCGCCGTAATGCGGCACGACACCGCATGACCACGCAGCTGCACTTCAGCCTGGGTGAAGGACAACGGCGCGCCGGCAGCCAGCAGAATCTGTTCGCGCACCAGATCGACCAGCGAGATCATTTCGGTGACGGTATGCTCGATCTGGATGCGCGGCTTGATCTCCGTGAAAAAGAAGTGCCCGGCCAGATCGCCCATGAACTCGATCGTCCCTACGCCGCGAAAGCCGATCGTTTTGACGATATCCAGCGCCGCCTGCCAGATCTGTGCGCGCTGCTCAGGCGATAGACAGGGCGCGGGTGCTTCCTCGAACATTTTTTGATTGCCGCGAATCAGCGAGCCTTCACGGTCACCGAGATGCACCACCTGACCCTGATGGTCGGCCAGCACTTGTACGCCGATTAAATGCGCGGGCGCGATCAATTTCTCCAGATAAAACGCGGTATTGCCATAGACGATCTGGGATTCGGTCTGCGCGCGACGCAGCGATCGCTCCAGTTGTCCGGCTGATTGCACGGTGTAGGCCCCGCGCCCGCGTCCGCCGCGCGTCGATTTAATCATGAGCGGATACCCCAGCCGATCGGCTTCGGCGCGCAGCGCGTCGATCTCACTGGCTTCAAACGTCTGGGCCGAGTAAGCCAGCGTTGGCAGCCCGCTGGCCTTCACGCGGTTCAACACATCGATCTTGCTCTGCTGCGCCAGCATGATCTCCAGCGGCGGGCCGATGAACACGACCCCGGCCTCGCGGCAGGCCGCGATAAACTCGATGCTTTCCGCCAGGAAGCCGTAGCCGGGATGAATCGCTTCCGCGCCGGTCTCCAGTGCGATCTTCAAGATGGCCGCGTGATCGAGATAACCGAGCGTCGTCTGCAGCAGCACACACTCATCGGCGAGGCGCACGTGCAGCGAGCCGCGATCGCTAAGGTCGTACAGCGCCACCGTCTGAATGCCCATGTCACGACACGTGCGGATGATCCGGACGGCAATCTCGCCACGATTGGCGATAAGAATTTTTTTGAACATAGTTGCAATCAAATTCCTGATGAGTGAAGAATGAAAAGTGAACGGCAATTCACTTTGGTTCTCCTCAGATTGGTGGGGG
>PMCF01000401.1 GCA_003154115.1 Anaerolineae bacterium | reverse complement strand
CCATCCGTCACCAGGCGCTCTTCCAGACCATCGAGCAGCATGTTTGCCACTTGCGGCGAAGCTTTCCAGACCTCATCGAGGAAAGCGATCTCAGACGTAGCGAACTTGCTCCACTTGCGCCGCCATTCGCCGTTGCGCACGGCGGCCGGATCGAGTGGGCCGACAATGTCTTCACGCGTGATGTCCGGATTCAGGACGATGCGGAAAAACTTGCCGCCGATCCCGCTGGCAAAGCTGCGTAACAACGACGACTTGGCCGTGCCCGGAGGGCCGTACACAAAGACGTGCTCATTGGCCGCCAACGCGACCGCCACGGCCTCGGCCATTTCGGCGCGCGCCACGAACTGGCTCGCCACCTGATCACGCAGGCCGCGCAGGGCAGCCGTGGTCGCCGACAAGGACGATCCTGCTACGAGTGCCGCCCAGGCCAGTGGGCCGGGTGTCGTCCTCGGCTCATCCATCACGTCGACTTCAGTCTTCTTCTTATTAGCCATAGTGTCCTCCAGAAAGCCGACCCGCTGAATGAATCTCAACCGGTCGGCGCATCGTGTTTGACAGAGATGGTCGATTCAACTTCATTACGACCGCCTCAAGGCGTCTACATCACACCACCAGTCCCAGAGCCTTTGACACAGCGCCCTCGGCCATGTTCAGCATGTCGGCGATCGTCGTTAGATCATCATCCAGGCTGTGCTGATACGCCCGAACCGCCGCCTGAATCAGCAGCAGATCGTTCGTCGCACCTTCGGCAATGCGATCGGCCTGACGGCCCGACACGTGTCCCTGCAACAGCGGTTCGATCTTGTCGGACAAATCGGCGAGGCGCTTCTTGAATTCATCCGTCGCGCTCTCGATGATCTCTTCCTTCAAGTTTTCCGCTTCTTCGCCGTGCAGCCGCACGACGTTGCAGGACGGGCGCAGTTTGCCCACCTGCCACGTCGCCAGACCACGGATATAGGCGCGCAGCGCTTGCAGCTGCGGCTCGGCCCCAGCGTGACAGGGCACGAAGTACACACCCCCCGTGCCGCGCAGACCCACCCGATGCAGTTGTTCCAGCAATTTCCGCACGCCTTCGCGCACGTCATTGCCGTCGGCATGATGGAGATAGTGACGATACTTGTCCTCGATCTCCGTCACCACACTCTGCACGTTGCCATTGGTCCAACCGTCTCGATCGTAAACAAACGTGCTGTCGGCACGCTGCGCGTGACAGTCAAACTCCAACACGGCGACGGTCTGCAACGAGAGTTGCTTCCCGTGCTCGCTCGATGTCGGAATCGACGCTTCCCGCACCAGATGCCGCCGCAGCAACGGCGCACTGTCTGAGACGCGGCGCGTCAGCAGCCGAACCACCGGCGGCACGCCATACTGCAGGAAGACTTGATCGATCAGGTGACTCGGCGGCTCCAACTTCAAGCCGCGCTGACCGCCAACATTGGTCGCCTTCTCCCACGCATGACGCGCTGAAGGAGGGTTGGGCACACAATCGCTCGGCAGCCCGACGCGGCCGGCCAGTTGCAGCAAGTCACTATACGCTGCCGATACATCCGGCACCGTCCACCAGGTCAAGAATCCCATCTCACTCATGGTGACCTCCTATCCATTGTGTGGCGTGAGTTACACGCCCTCGGGCGGGAGGTATTCCCAGCCCTCAAATTTGCCGTCGTGCAGCGGCCCATAGATCAATCGGCCATAGTCGCGGACATATTGCAGCACCCAGTCCAACGTAAGTTCCTGCGGCAGCCGGTAGCGCTTTTGCAGCGTCGGCCAGGGCACACCGATCTGGCTGAGATCATGCAACACGGTCAGCAGAAAATGCTCATTGCCGGTCGGCATCTGGGGCACTTTCACTTCGCAGATCACGGCGTCAGCCTGATCCGCGACCGGGGTGACACACCGCACGTTCGCCAACACGAGCCTGAGTTCGCTCACTCTGATTGGGGCGGGCTGCGCGGCGGGCGGTGCCGCGACGGACTGACCGCGCGCGGCGATTTGTCCGGACTGCACTGTACGGATGTGCTTGCACGGTTGCCGGTTCCGCAGAAACGGCCAACAGCTGCAAATCAACTGGTCTTCCTGCGTGAGCGAGACCGTGTAGTAGGCCGCGCGATCGGACTCCGAGGGCACGTCCCACTGCTGCTCGTAGCGCTTGGCATTGGACTTAGTCGTTGTCTTTCGCATGGCAACCTCCTAACTAAAACCTAAGCCCCGCTCTTTCAGCGAAACCCAGCGGGTTTGCCCGATTACAAGGTGATCGAGCAACTCGATATCGAGCAATTGACCGGCACTGATCATGTTGCGCGTGACGCTCACATCTTCGGGGCTGGGCTCCGGATCGCCTGATGGGTGATTGTGGAAAACAATCACCGCCGGGGCATTGCGCCGGATCGCTTCACGAAACACCTCGCCATTCCGCACGATGGACGAGTGGACGTTGCCACGATAGATCGTGTCGATGCTCAGAATGCGGTTGCGTGCATCCAACGACATCACGCGCAACTCTTCCTGTTCCAACACGCCCATTTCGCCTAACAGCAGATCGGCGGCATCGCTCGGCGCGCGAATCTGCCGGCGTTCGGCGCCGCTACCCAGGTGAGCGCGGCGGCCCAACTCGATGGCGGCTTGCAACGCCGCCACCCGGTTCGGTCCCAGACCTTTGATGATGCCCAGATCCGCGACCGGCGCACGACACAGATCGTCGATGGTCGGATACGTGGCCAGCACGCGCAAGGCCGTATCGGCGTCGCCAATGACAGCGCCCAGCAGCTCGACCAGGGCCACATTCTTCGCGCCAGATTGCGTGACGCGCGTGGCCGGGGTCTCGCGTAACACGCGCAGCGAAGGCTGCGCCGACGGCAAATGACCGAATTGCAATTGCTCCATAGAACCTCCTGTTCAGTGACATGGTGTTTTGTTGGTCGATGACGATCGGGATCGTCGGCATGGTGTTGGTCGAAAAGTGGAACGATTTCGACCGCAACAGAGGTAGATACAGGGTGAGGCACGTGGTGAGCAGCAGAGGAACAACCGCGCTGCTCGAGGTAGAGAAAAGACTCCAGCCCATTCAAAAAGAATGAGCCATGAGACAACGGTTAAGAAAGATTGACCGATGGTCAGAAGTTGACCCGCACTCCGGGGCCAGGCTGGCTTTACCACGTTACCAGCCTGGCCCGCTCAAAGGCTAAAGGAGTTTCTACGGAACTCATTCGACCTTACCCGCGGTGACAATACGTACTCATCCGATCGTTGATCGGCTGCTGCTTCGCGGCGCGGCTGAATCCGATCAGCCAGGCAACCGCGCCTGTCACCAGCAGGCCTCCACCAAGGACTAAAGCGATTAACTCGACACCCATGCTGCTCCTTTCTATCTGAAAAGTTGAACCTACCTCCCTGTGTCAATAGCGCGCATTGACACAGGGAGGTAGGCTCAACCAGTAGACAAACAAGAGCATGAGTTGCCGGACAGACGCTTGTGCCACAACCCGTCGGTGTTGTTTGTACCAACGGGTTGTGGCATTCAGCTAGTGCATGCGCCGACGCCATTCACCAGGTCGTGCGGGGATGGCGGTCTGCTCGAAGAAGACGACCAACTT
>PMCF01000245.1 GCA_003154115.1 Anaerolineae bacterium | reverse complement strand
GCGTCTTCGGCTTTTTGTTGAGCGGCCTGCGCGGCAGCAAATAACTGGGCGTTACGCACCGCGATGGCGATTTGGTCCGCCAGCGTCGTGAGCACACGCAAATCCTCGTCACTGAAGCGATTGAGCTGCTCTGCTTGCAGATCAAAGACCCCCAACAATTGGTTTCCTAATCTCATCGGAATGGCCAGTTCCGAGCGTGTTTCAGGCAAGTTGCTCAACGGCAGGAAGAGCGGCGACTGCCTGACATCATTGACGGTAACGGCCTCTTGGGTACGTGCGGCCAGGGCAATAATACTGGGTTCAGCGTCGATGGGAATATGCACCAGACTCTCTTCTAAGGCTTCACGGGTCAGATGAGCAGCGGCTGCATGAGCAAGTTTTAGATTGTCCCCATCGACCATAAAAATGGCAGCCACGTAGAGATCGAATCCCTGAACGGTTAGGGTGACCACCTCCTGCATCAAGCGGTCAATATCCAGCACAGTGGTGATCTGCTTGGAGACGTCGGCGGCAATTTGCAGATCGCGAGTGCGGGCGGCGACCTGGCGCTCAAGTTCCTGACTGCGCTGCTGGATGCTTCTGACTCGCAGGCGGTAGCCGCTGAAGGCCAGGGCCAAGAGGGCGGCAATAGCAGCGGTTCTAAACCACCACGTTTCCCACCAGGGCGGGGTGATCGTAATTTTCAGCGCTGTCCCTTGCTCATTCCAGACCCCGTCTTCGTTCGTTCCCTGTACCCGGAACACATAGTCGCCTGCATCCAGGTTGGTATAGACCGCCATACGCTCTTTGCTATCGACCTTGATCCAGTCGGCGTCAAAGCCCTCCAGTTTGTAGCGATACTGGTTCTTGGCAGGGGCCACGTAACTCAATGCCGCAAACGCAAAGGAGAGACTATTCTGGTCGTAGGGTAAGGTTAACCGATCGGTCTGGTCAATGGCCTTTTGCAGCACCGAAGTGCCACCGACGGGCACCGATTTACTAAACAGCCGGAAATCGGTGAGTACGACCGGCGGCACAAATGGATCGTCTGTCACTCGGCTAGGGTCAAAAACGTTAAAGCCGTTGATGCCGCCAAAATACATTTCGCCAGTACGCGGGCTTTTGTAGAACGCCGTGAAGACATTGAACTCGTTGCTTTGCAAACCGTCCAAGACATCATAGTTGCGGAAGGCCTTGGTCTGGGGATTGAAACGGGCGAGTCCGTTGTTGGTGCTGATCCACAGGTTTCCCTGCTCATCTTCCAGAATGCCCTCGATCGTGTTATTGGGCAACCCCTCCTTTACCGTGTACACCGTGCAGGTTCCGCTCGCCCGATCGAACGCGCACAAGCCCCCGGCTGTGCCAACCCAGAACTGTCCAGCCCGGTCTTCATAGAGGACCCGCACGGCATCATCGGGCAGGCTTTTCAGGTTCTGCGGGTCATTCTGAAATCGCGTGAATTTTTCTGTGGCCGGGTCGAAGCGGTTCAAGCCGCCGCCTTCGGTGGCTACCCACAAGGTTTTTGCCCGGTCTTCGTAGATATCGGTGACCGAGCCAGCACCCAGGCTGTCTGGCTTGTCAGGATCAGGCAGGTAGCGCTGGAAGGTTTCCGTCGTCCGATCAAAGCGGCTCAGCCCGTTGTTCCAGCCGCCCACCCACAGGACGCCGTTGGAGTCGCGGTAGAGCGAACGGACAATGTCATCGCCTAGACTGTGGGGATCGTTGGAGTCGAACCGGTAGGCTTTGAATTGACCGGTCTTCGGGTCGAACCGGTTCAGCCCGCCCAGAAAGGTGCCAAACCAGAGCGTGCCGTCCGGGTCTTCCTGGGCGGCTGTCACCGAACCGTTGGAGATACTGGCCGGATCATTGGGGTCGTTGCGATAGACCTGCCAGGTGTTCGACCGGCGATCCCAGCGGTTGAGGGTGCGGTCATTGCCGATCCACACGAGGCCGGTATGGTCTTCAAAGATGGACAGGATGAAATTGTCGGCGACGCTGTTGGAGTTGCTCGCCTCGTGCCTGTAGACGGCGAACTTGGGTGGACGAGTGGAAAACGCATTCGCCCCGCCGCCCAGGGTGGACACCCACAGGGTTCCAGACGGGTCCTCGCGGAAGTCGTTGACAAAGTTGTTCAACAAGCTGTGCGGATCGCCGGCGTCGTGCTTGTACTGCACGATCTGTCGCTGCTGCCGGTCAAACTTCAAGACCCCGGCGCCGCCGGTACCCAACCACAAATTGCCCGCCGCATCTTCGTGGAACCGCTTGATCGAATTGAGACTGGCGGCGTCCGATTGGTTGGGAGCAATCGCGTAGCGGGTGAAGCGGCCGGTTTGCCGGTCCAGCGATCCAAAGCCCTTCTCGGTACCCACCCAGAACTTCCCGGCGCGGTCTTCGTATATCGCATGAACAAAAACGTCCGGCAGCGCTTGCGGATCATCCGGATTCGCCACGTAGCGGGTGATCTGGCCCGAAACAGGGTCGAGCCGGTTCAGGCCAGCATCCGAGGTTCCGATCCACATTATCCCGCCCGAATCCTGATAGACGATCTCAATTGAATCGCTACTCAGGCTGTTGGCGTCTTGTGGGTCGTGACGGTAGTGCTTGAAGGTTCCAGTCGCGGGATCGAGCCGGTTCAGGCCGCTATCGATTGTGCCGACCCACAACGCGCCCTGCCGATCTTGGTACAGACCGTACGGGGGGATGTTGTTTCCGCTCAGGCTGTTGGGATCGTTCGGGTCATGCTTGAAGTGGGTAAACGTTTCCGCGGCCGGGTCAAACCGGTCAACCCCGCCGCCGGTTGTGCCCAACCACAAGACGCCGCCCTGTCCCTTGAGGATGGCCTGGACGGTATTGTTGGTCAGACTATTGGGATTACCGCGATCGAAACGGTACGTACGGAACGAATAGCCATCGTAGCGACTCAGGCCGTCCCCGGTGGCGAACCATAGAAAGCCCCGGTTATCCTGCGCGATACCGTACACGTTCCCGGAGGAGAGACCCTCTTCGCCGGTGAGGGCGGTGAACCGGATATCTGTGCCGATGCTCACTGGCAGGGTCACCGTGTCTGGAGCGTCCTGAGCTAAAGCCGGCGTTGAGGCTGTGCCAAAGAGGATCAGCATAATCAGGGCTAGAGTGATGACTGTTTTCAAACAAGCCTGAGTTTTCATTTCGCTCCTTTGTTGTAGACAGTGTCTCGTTTCGCGCCCCAGCGCCGTTTTGCTCGCGCCGGCGCGGTCAGTTACACATGGTTATGCGCCTTGATTGAGTGTCGGCAGCGAAAAGTAAAACGTCGCGCCGTGTCCAATTTCCCCTTCGGCCCAGGTTTTGCCGCCATGCCGATTGATGATCCGACGGACATTCGCCAGCCCGATGCCCGTGCCTTCAAACTCCTCGGCCCGATGCAAGCGTTGAAAGACGCCGAAGAGTTTATCAACATAGTTCATATCAAAGCCCACCCCATTATCACGCACGAAGACCACGGTCTCGTTTGCCTCACGCGTAAAGCCGACTTCGATCTCCACCTGCGGGCGCGACTGGGTGAACTTCAAGGCGTTCGAGATCAGATTGACCAGCACCATGCGCAACATCGCGCGATCGCCGGTGACCACCGGCAAGTCGGCGATGCGCCAGTGGATGTCGCGGCCGCGCGTCTCCGGCTCGGAGTCTCGAATGACCTCCTGCACGAGCGCGTTCAGGTCCACCGACTGTCGGGCTAGTTCGTGGCGACCCATGCGCGAGAAGGACAGGAGATCGTCAATCAACAGGCCCATGCGTTTGGCCGAACTCGCAATCGTCGTCATGTAATGTTGACTCTGTTCATCAGAGGTGGAGGCCGATCGCTGCTGGAGTAGTTCCAAAAAGCCGTCGATGTGGCGCAGCGGTGCGCGCAAGTCGTGCGACACCGAGTAGGCAAACGCTTCCAGTTCCTTATTCGCCGCTTCGAGTTGCGCCGTGCGGTCGGCCACCCGTTTTTCCAGATCATTAATCAGGGTCGCCAATTGCCAAGTCATTTTGTTGAAGGCAT
The DNA here is from genome assembly GCA_003154115.1 of Anaerolineae bacterium. GTDB lineage: Bacteria > Chloroflexota > Anaerolineae > Fen-1058 > Fen-1058 > Fen-1058. Next base: position 17,247 of record PMCF01000245.1, on the reverse strand, counting down.
CAGCCAAAACGCCCAACTCATCGCGACTTTTTACAACGACCCGGCGTGACAAATCACCGGCGTTAATCGCCCGGGCCGTTTCGGCAATTTCTTCAATGGGCCTGACAATCCGGCGCACCATCAGGAAACCGAAACCGCCGGCCACCAACAAAGCCATGACCACAATGGTCAGCATAATATAGACGGTGTGGATGGCCGGGGCCAGGGCTTCGGAAACCGGCCCTTCGACTACAATATGAAATTGCTGGGCGCCAAAGCTGATTACCTGGCTCACCAGCACTGATTGTTGACCGTTCAAGCCCCTCTGCACCCCATCAAAACCGGGCGGATCAAAAGGGGTGTCTCTGAGCACCACCGAAGGATTGCTATGAGCCACCACCCTATTTTCGGCATCCACAATGAAACTGCTACCCGTTTGCCCTGGACGTATTCTGGCCACCAATTCCCAGATTTCCTTTAAACGGACATCAGCCACGAGCACCCCTTCCGGTTTGTTGGTATCCAGGGCGATAATGGGTACGGCTATGATCATAACCGGCTCTCCCGACAGTTCATCAAAACGCACCGGTCCAAAATAGGTTACGCCCTGGGACATGGGAACCCTAAATGATTCCGATTCTTTTTGCGATTGTGTTAGCAAGTCCTGATTTAGTTCCAACCTGGAATGGTAGCTCAATACCCGTCCGTCGGCATCCAGCAAACTGAGATTATCAATAGCAGAATACTGTGACTGAAAAATGGATAAAATCAGTTTTTGCCGCTCTGGCTCCAGTTTCAGAAGGTCTTCAATCCGAACCAGCATATACAATTCGCTTTCCAGATTCAGGATGAGGGTTTGCACCCGGGAAGACAGATGCGTTGCCATTTCGCGTTGTAGCGTGATGGCCTCTTGGGTCTGGACGTTGTAAGTATTTGACGTGAGGAGCAGCCCAACCATCAGAAGCGGCCCCCCCGCCAGCCCGAGAAAGACAATGGTCAATCGGGCACGAATGCTGTATAGCATGTTCAACTCCCCGAGTCGAACAATCATTAGTTCAGCCTCAGCTAGTCAAGCCGTTTTTCAATATCCCGCTTTGCCAAAGCGGCAGGCACGGACAGGGTCGCCCTTGGCCTGCCGCGCTCCACCAGCTAATTGTCCGTAGTCAGCACATTTTGCACAGATTTTTCACCTCAGCCGAGAGATACGCCTTTGCAAAACCACCTTGTTTTATAGCGTTTTATCGATGTTGTGCACGATGTGCTGACTACACCCAAGTGTGCAAAATGTGCTGAGCACAGACAGCTAATGGATGATGGTATTAGCCTGACGCAAAATCTCATCCGGTATGGTCAGGCCGATGGCCTTGGCCACTTTCAGATTGATGGCCAAGTAGAACTCGGCCATTTCCACCGGCAAATTGGCCGGCCTGGCGCCCTTAAAAATCTGATCGGCCAGTCGCGCCGCTTGTTTGCCGCACAAGGGTTGGTCAAAGCCAAAAGCGGTCAATACCTGAGAGTTCTTAACCGCACTGATATTGGCGCCCGATACAGGCAAGTTGCGCGCGGTGGCCGTCGTCACAATATCCGGCAATCGTGTTGAAACCAAACTATCCGGCAAGAGAAAGACCGCATCGGCTTCGGCGGGTATATTCAAAACAGCGTCGTTGAGCGTTTCAGAATCGACTTCACGCGCGATCAGTTCGACGCCAAGTTTTGCCGCGGCGTTGCCCACCGTCTTCAAAGCCAGAACCGGGCTTTGATCATTGGGATTATAAGGCACATAGATATGCTTGATTCCAGGCGCTATCTGTACGAGCCATTCGAGACGCCGCTCTTCCTGAAGGCCGAAAGCGACGCCAGTGATGTTGCCACCCGGATGCTGCATACTGTCCACGATGCCGGCCCCCACCGGGTCGGTCACCACCGCGAAAACCACCGGCGGCCCATTGCCGGCCGCGGCTTGTTTTGCCGCCAGGGTGGCGGGTGTGGCGATCGATAGTATCAAATCGACCTTAGCCGCCAACAGGGTTTGGGCCGCCGCTGACAGCTTGCTTATATCCGTGGTCGGCCCGTCGTAGATATAGCGGATGTTTTTTCCCTCAATGTAACCCAACTCCGTCATGCCCTCTTTGAAACCCGCCAGGGCTTGATCCAAATCCGGCACAACGTTTATAACGCCCACTATATAGGTTTTGTTTGTTTCATTATCACAGGCGGCCAGCATCATACCCAGCAGTATTATGCCTATCAATACCGAATAACACCTCGACTTTTTTAGTCCCCACATATTCAATGCCTCCTGTTTAGAATCATTAACTTGTGCCTATCCAAAAATCGACATGTTCGAGGTCTAAATTGACTACTGCCAAACTGTTATGGAAAAAGGTTATTCATCTTCACCTCCTTGCAGTGTGCGCGGCAGCGAAAAGTAAAACGTCGCGCCGTGATCGACTTCGCCCGTTGCCCAGGTTTTGCCGCCATGCCGATTGATGATCCGGCGGACATTCGCCAGCCCGATGCCGGTGCCTTCAAACTCATCGGCCCGATGCAAGCGTTGAAAGACGCCGAAGAGTTTATCAACATAGTTCATATCAAAGCCCACCCCATTATCACGCACGAAGACCACGGTCTCGTTTGCTTCACGCGTAAAGCCGACTTCGATCTCCACCTGCGGGCGCGGCTGAGTGAATTTCAACGCATTCGAGATTAGATTGACCAGCACCATACGCAACATGGCGCGATCGCCGGTGACCACGGGCAAGTCGGCGACGCGCCAGTGGATGTCTCGGCCTTGCGTCTCTGGCTCCAGTTCCCGGATCACCTCCCGTACCAGCTCAGCCAGATCCACGTGCATCTGGGACATTTCATACCGGCCCATCCGTGAGAAGGACAGGAGGTCGTCAATCAACAGGCCCATGCGCTTGGTCGCGTCTGAAATGGTCGCCATATAATGCTGGCTTTGTTTATCGAGTGTCGTTGCGGTTTTCTTGTGGAACATTTCCAGAAAGCCGTCGATGTGGCGCAGCGGTGCGCGCAAGTCGTGCGACACCGAGTAGGCGAACGCCTCCAGTTCCTTGTTGGCCGCTTCGAGCTGTGCGGTACGATCGACGACCCGTTGTTCCAGTTCTGCGTTGGCATGTTTGATTTGATTGTGTAGACGTGTATTTTGAATAGCAACAGCGGCTTGTCCGGCCAATCCCTCTGCCAGGCGGCGATGTTCCTCCGTAAAAAATCCCGGCTCTACCTTGTCAACCGAATATAACCCAATCACCTGGCGATCCGCGACGATGGGGACCCCGATCCAGCTGATGACATGCTCTGCGCCAGCGGGACGTATCCATCCAGGATGCTCACGCGTATCTGCGATCAGTGCGCTTTTTTGCGTGGCGACCAGCTCGTTCAGAATGGGAGCTGTACGTATGTCGAATGCAATTTTTCGAGTCATGTCAGGGTCAACCCAGCGTTCGTAACTGTGCAGTGCGACAACACGTAATTGAAAGTCGCCTTCGCGCAGCATCACGTTTGCGCTGTCATATGGTACAAGGCGACTCAAGTACTGCAGAAGGTTTTGCAGGACATCGTCCAAGTTCAGCGTGCGGGATAGTGACTCGTTTGCCTCACGGAGAATTTCAGCGACTTCGCGCGCCTTTTTCTCCGCTTGGAGCGCACGCGCGATTTCTTCTTCCGCCCGCTTGCGCTCGGTGATGTCACGCCCATAGACATTCACATAGCCGCTCTCCAGGATTGGAGCAAATGTCAAAGCGAAAAGCCGTTCTTCGCAGGCGACCTCCGCTTCTTGGGGCGAAGCAAAGTTCAAGGCTTCCACGACCACCTTGTGCCAGGTATCCGGCAGCCGCTCCCCCAGCGAGCAATTCCAGCAGCGCATCAGTTCCGCGCTCGCTGGATTTGCGTAGAGCAGCATTCCATCTTGTGTGACCCGCAAGACCGGATTGGGATTCTCCTGTGGGAATCTGGCCAGCGCTTGGATTTCGGTTTCTGCTTGCTTGCGCTCGGTAATGTCAAAGTTAATGCCCGTCATGCGTAATGGCTTGCCCTCCGCATCTCTCACAAATTGACCGTAGGCCTTGAGATAATGGATGTTGCCATCGGGCCATACCACGCGGAACTCGGTATCGTATTCCCGTTCTCCGCGCTGCGCCTGTTTCGAGACTTCGTCGCTGGCGGCGCGGTCGTCGGGGTGCACGCCTTTTAGCCAGGCCTGATAAGCGCCGGCAAAGTCTTCTCGTTTGACACCGTACAGTTCATACATTCTGTCATCCCAGACCAGTTCGTTTTTCTGGAGGTCCCAGTCCCAAACTCCCAGGCGGGCGGCGCGGGTGGCCAATGAGATGCGATCGTTCATCTGCCTCAGGTTCTCCTCCGCCTGCTTGCGTGCGGTAATGTCGCGGCCGATAGTGGACGCGGCGATCACATTGCCGGAAGCATCTCGAATGGGCGACAGACTCAGGGACACGTGAATGGATCGACCGTCTTTGCGCCGCCGCACCGTTTCATGGGATTGGATGCGTTCGCCCGATCGGATCTGCGCCAGCAGCTGTGGCACTTCGTCGTCATGTCCAGGCGGAATCAGGATGGAGACGGGTTGGCCGATGGCCTCGCTTTCGGTGTACCCATAGATCTTTTCCGCGCCCTTATTCCAACTCGTGATGATGCCCTCTAGCGTCTTGCTGATAATGGCGTCATCAGACGATTCCACGATGGCGGCCAGCCGGCTGATCTTTTGCTCCGCGTGTCGATGTTCGGTGATGTCATGGGTCAGAGAGGCAATGCGATAGCCTCTGTCCGTTTTGATCGGGAAGATAGTCTGGTGGAGGTAATGCCTCTCTTTACCTGGTCGTGGATAAAACTCGGCTTCAGTCGGCCCGGCAAACAGGTGAGACTTGCCGGTCTGCAACGCTTCCAGCACCGCGGATTTGAGGACCTCCCGTTGTTGAGGGGTTGCCCGTTCAGGGGCGACGGTGAGCATCGTCATGTCCCAGAGTGGCAGCCCGATGACCTCATCCCGCCGCAGGCCCGTTATCCGCTCGTTAGCCTGATTCCACTCGACGATATGGCCGGTCTCATCAATCAGCGCCACGCCCTCGGCCGACTGTTCGATAATGGCGCGATACTTCTCTTCGCTCTCCCGCAGGGCGTTTTCCGCGTTCTTCCGCTCGGTGATGTCACTCCAGATGGTGAGTGCGCTCACCACTTTGCCATCCGCATCGAACTCGGGCACAATGCGCACATACCAGCATATCGGCTTCCCCTCCTTGGTCCAAGACAAGTCAATCTTGGTGACGGTGCCGGACGCCATCGCCGCCATAAGTTTTTCCGTGAAAACGTCTGCCTTCGGTGCCAGTTCGGTCGAGAGTTCGACCGGCGTCTTGCCGTAGACATCCTGCGCCGAAAGGCGATTGACCCGCTCGAACTCCGGATTGACGTAGATGCGTCGCCCTTCCCTGTCGTAGCGTACGATGACATCGGGCGAGTTCTCAGCCAGGGTACGAAATTCCTGCTCGCGTTTGCGCAGCACCTCTTCTATTTGCTTGCGCTCGGTGATGTCACGGATGATGGGAACCGTATATATCTCGCCATTCAGTTCATAGGTGGACGTATGAACGTCCATGTCGAATTCAGAACCATCTTTTCTCAGCCCGCGCGTTTCGTAGACAATAGGGGCGGTCTGCCCACTCGCGCGGCGGCGTACATTCTCCAAGACTTGTTCGCGGCGACTGGGCGCAATCAGATCGAGAATGGGTTTTCCGTTCAATTCAGCGTTGTCGGCATAGCCAAACAAGGCCAGATAAGCCGGGTTGACAAAAGTGTGGATGCCCATTTTCGACACACCAATGGCATCCACCGAGCTTTCAAAAACGGCCCGGAACTTGGTTTCGCTCTCGCGCAGCGCCTCCTCCGCTCGCTTGCGTTCGGCGCGAGCGCGCAGGACGGTGATGCCAAAGGCCAGATCGCCGGCCAATTCCTCCAGAAGTCGTATTTCGTCCGGGGTGAAGGCATTCGGTTCCGTGGAATAGATCGTGAGAGTGCCAAATGCCTTGGCGCTTTCATCCTTGAGGGGCAGGGCTATACTGGAGCGATAGCCGCGCTGTAGAGCGTTCTCGCGCCAGGGGGCGGCCTGGGGGTCAGTCATGAACTCCTGGATGCAGGCACTTTCTCCGCTCCGAATGGCTGTGCCGGTGGGACCGCGTCCGCGTTCCGTGTCGGACCAGGTGATGTTGGCGCTGGCGAGATACCCCTCCTCAGTTCCTGCCCAAGCGACCGGGCGCACGGTCTGGGCGTCATCGTGCTCGGCACATCCCACCCAAGCCATACGGTAGCCAGCCATGTCGCACACGATGCGGCAAATGTCGTTGAGGAGCGTCTGCTCGTCCACAGCCCGCATCAAGACCTGGTTACAGTTGCTGATGGCGCGCAGTTCGCGATTCAGACGGCGCAGCGCCTCCTCCGCCTGCTTGCGCTGGGTGATGTCCCGATTACTACCGCGGGCACCCTGATACAGTCCCTGCTCGTCAAAGACCGGCTGACAGACGTGACCGATGTAGCGCACACTTCCGTCCGCGAGAAGAATGCGAAACTCGATTTCATCTGGCCGCTTTTTCCCCATCACGTACTGGTAATGGAGCATGAAGCGCTCGCGGTCTTCCGGGTGAATGATGCGATTCAACAGACCTGGGTCATACGCAAACTCATCGGCCGTGTGTCCCGTAATGCGCTGGCAAGAGGGGGAGTTGTAAAGGAATTGACCGCCGGGGTCAACCCAGAATTCCCAATCATAGGTGTTGTCGGCAACGATACGATAACGCTCTTCGCTCTCGCGCAGCTGGTCGTTGGCACGGCGTAATTCGGCGGTGCGCTCGGCCACTCTTTCTTCCAACGCTTCATTGGCCACACGCAGATCTGCTTCCGCCTGTGTGCGTACCGTGACTTCCCGGGCGAGATCATCGTAGGCTTTTTTGAGTCGTGTGTGTCCCTGGATTTCGTTCTTGAGCACCAGGGCTGCGTAAGTGAAAAAGGTCGGCAATTGCTGATATAACTCGCGCATGGCGATATGCAGGCTTTCCATCTTGAAGACGCCGACCAGGTCAGAACCCACCAGGAGCGGAACAATCCAGGTATAGGCCTTCGAGAACTCAGGCGTCATCATCCGGGTAGCGCCGAACTCGTGCTCGTACTCGATCGGCTCGCGCGTCTCCATGACCTGTTTCACCAGGCTGTCGGTTACGCCATCGATCTTCCGCTTCTCGCCATAGACATCCGCATAGTAAATGTCGTTGTCGACCACATAGTACAAGATGATATTGGCGCCGCCGATCACATCCACGACATTTCTCAACATGTTCTCGACGGTGTTGTCGAGACCGGGCACGGCGCTCATCCGGTTCATCAGACGGATGATTAACTGAAGGTACGATTTGTCGTTGGCGAGCTTCTTGACCCGCTCCTGAAGGGCGGCGAGTTCCATGGTGGGTAGCGTGGTCATCTCAGACATGGCGCCTCCAACTTCTCATACTGGCCGAATTCATACGCGGCCTCGAGCATGGTGCGGATGTTCTCCGCGGGAATGCCATACGGCATCACCCCGGTTCCGAACAAGAACCGTCCGCCCGGCAGGCCGGCCTCCATCATCCGCTTCACCTCATGCCTGATCTCTGCTTGTGACCAGTCGATGAGCTTGATGTCATTGATGACCCCGCACGTCAAGCCCCGCCCGGCGATGATTCTCTTGCCTTGCTCCAGGTCGTCGAGCGGACTCAGGTAGTAGACGCCGAGGCCCGTTCGTTTGAGCACGATGTCGATCACTTTATTGAAGCGCGCCATGCCGCAGTAATAGACCACGCCTGGCGTCCCCACCGCCGTGATGTCTTTTTCAATCCAGGGCAGGGACCGCTCCATGAAGAATTTCATCGGGACGAAGTCGGTGGAGCCGAACGGATTTGAATAGACGAGCACGTCGGCCCCGGCTTGCCGGTAGGCGCGCATTTCTTTCACGAAAAAGTCGTGGCACTTGGCTAACAGCTCGTCGCGGTCAGCCGCCGGCCCCATGAAGAGCAGCTCCATCCATTTGTCCATGCCCATCAGCAGCGCCGGCAGCGCCATGGTCGCGGTAATGTAGGCGCAGATTGGATAGCGGCCGCCCACTGCGGCCCGCAGCAGGCGCAGACATTTCAGCTCTTCCTCGAACGCAGGCTGAGCGGAAATGTCGTCGGGAACTTCCAGCCGGTGAATATCGGCGGGCGTCTTGATGACAAAGTCGGCGACGTTGGGCGGACCATCCTTGGCAAAGATGATCTCCCGGCAGCCCAGCAGTTCAGCCTCTTTTCCCACATAGAACAGGCTCCAGACATTGTCGTAGCCGTATTTTTCACGCAGCCGGAGTTGTGCTTCTGCTACCCGTTCACCGTGGGTGTAATACTCCTGAAGAGAAATGCCGAGTTCCAGCGCACCCTGATCGAGCAGATTGCAGAACACCGGAATCCGATCGGACGTACCCCCATTGATCGCCGCCACCAGCCGGTCCATGCCCGTAATCATCGCCGCACCTCCTGAATGAGCTCGCCAATGACTTTCCCGGCCGTAATGCCATCCTCGGCCCACGCATCGGCCTGCACGATCTTGTAAAGATCATGATCGAAGCGGAAGGGCGCGCCGCCAACCACGATCTTGATCTGATCTTCAAGTCCCCGCTCCTCCAGGATCTGCCGGACTTTGAGACAGCCGTCCTCGCCGCGGGCGGTGTGGACCATCATGGCTGAGATGCCGATGACCTGGGCGTGCGCCGCCACGGCTTCGTCGACGAACCGTTCGGGCGGAACATTCACCCCCAGGTCGATGTACTCGATCATGCGGGCTTTGAGACAACCGGTAACGATCTGTTTGCCCAGCGAGTGCAAATCGCCTTGCGCGGTGCCGATGACGATGCGCCCGATGATGTCCGGCGAGTGCTTGAAGCGGGGCACCATCTCGTCCGTCACTTCGGCGGCGATCTGCGACGCCATAAAGTGCTGCGCCAGATTCACATCCATATCCTCGCTAATGGACTTGATCATCTGCTCAATCGCCGGGACGACCACGTCGAAGACGATCTCTTCCGGGGAAACGCCGTTGTTCACGGCCGCCTGAATCACTTGCAGGGCCTTGTCTCGATCGGTATCAAACACGGCTTCGTTGTACGCGATGATCAGTTGCTCTAGCTTCATCTTGATCCCTCCTGGCGGGTAGATCCAAGCTGCATAGGCTGGAGATAAAGACCAGCGATAAATTGTTCATCGAACTACGGTTTCTCTATCTGGCACTCGCCAGCCGGTGTTCGATCAAGGTTTCGCTGCGCGTTCGCCGAGTGGGAGTTGCGTTTTTTGTTGAGCGTGATGATCAAGCGGGGCAGATCGAGCTGGGTCTGTGGGGCAGTCGGGGCCATCGTCTTCCGTGCGCGATGTTGGCGGCTTCGGAATCCGTTTCTTCGGGAGGGCCGAGCAGGTCATGGAGGTGATCCCACTGATGGCATAGGCGTGAGCTAGGGAAGGCCAAGATAAAGAATCGCCAGCAGCAGGGTGTGCGGGGCCGCTTGACGTCGGAGGAATTGGACATGTCCAATTAGAATGGTGCAGCTATTGACGTACCTTGCAGCCTGCCCACGCCCTAGCGCCGCGCCCTTCAACTTTGCGGTCGGGCGGCCAAGGTGCTCCGGACGCTATCGATGAGCTTCTCCAACGCGAAGGGCTTGGTCATATGATCAGCCGCACACCAGGCCGCGCTGCCATCTTCTTCGCGCATAATCGACACGATGACGACCGGGATGTCGTGCGTCACCGGGTCGGCTTTGAGTCGGCGCAGAACCTCCATGCCGCTGATGTCCGGCAGAATCATATCGAGCGTAATCAGATCGATCGGTTCTGTGCGCGCCCGTTCAAGTGCCTTCAGCCCTTGCGTCTCGACGATCGGATTCAACCCCTCGTGGCGCAGGTGCAGCTCGATCAGCCGGCCAATGTCCGGCTCGTCTTCGACGACCAGCACGGTGCCGTTGATCAGAGATTCGGACGTTAGCGCGGCTTCGTCACCTCCCTGCGCGTCGGGCGCAGGCAGCACAAAGGTAAAGGTGCTGCCACGCCCCGGCGTGCTTTCCACCCACAAACGCCCGCCGTGCATCTCGACCAGCAGCTTCGTAATCGGCAGCCCCAGCCCGGTGCCGTGTGACTCGAAAGCCGCGGCGTTGCTGACCCGATAAAACCGCTGAAAGATCTTGGATTGCTCCTCAGGCGCAATCCCGATGCCGGTGTCGGTCACATCCACGCGCACTGAACCATCCGAACTCGCCGCGGCCAAGGTAATGCTGCCGCCGTTCGGCGTATAGCGGCAGGCATTGCTGGCGAGATTGGCCACCACCTGCGTCAGCCGATTCTTATCGCCCAACACCGAGCTGATGCCAGGCCCGATCTTGGTGATCAATTCCAGGTTCTTCTGATCGCATTGTGGCTTGATCATGTCGGCCACTTCCTGCACGATGGATTCGATCTGCAGCGGACGGATGTCCAACTCCAATCGGCCGCTTTCGATCCGGCTGACATCCAACAGATCGTTGATGAGTGTCACCAACCGATCCGCGTTCGTCTTAATCACCTGCAGAAACGTCTCCTGCTGCCCGGTGAGCAGCCCGACGGCCTGGCTTAGCAACAAGCCGGTGTAGCCGACAATCGATGTCAACGGGGTGCGTAGTTCATGCGACACATTCGATACGAAGTCGCTTTTGGCGCGCTCGGCGCCCACCTCGCGCGTGATGTCACGCAGGACGGTCACAATTCCGACGAACTCGCCGACTTCGGTCAACACGGGTGACAGGTGCGCTTGAATCACCGACTGGCCCACTTCGATGACGGTCTCCGTAATGCCTTCGCCGAGGCCGTAAGAATAAGGGTCGGCCCATAAGCGATCGAGCGCATCGAAGATCGTCTGGCGTCCGGTGGTCAAAAAGGATTTGAACAGATCTCGAATGGGACGATCTAATAAGGTGTTGGGGTCGGCGCGCAACATGCGTGCGGCCGCTTGATTGACCAGGATGACCTGGCCGGCGACATCGTTGACGACGACGCCATCGCCAATGCAGGCCAGCACCGCGCGCTCAATCACGGTGGCGTCGGCGTCAGTGGGTTCATGCAGAGTGTCGAGGAGCTGTTGCACCGTTACCCCCCCGTCCTGATCGATTGGGCAGTTGGCGGGCCGGCCCAACGCGCCCGCTTATTGGCTTCGCTCCGCCGCTTAAGCGCTGCCACGATACCGTCAGGTGACAGGACTTCATCGACGAGGTTGCGCTCAATGGCGACTTTCGGCATTCCAAACACGGCACAGCTATTTTCACTTTGAGCGATCACGTGTCCCCCCGCTTTGCGCAGCGCGCCCAGTCCCTCAACGCCGTCGTCGCCCATGCCGGTCAGAATGATCCCCAGCGCGGCTGCGCCATAGACTTGAGCCACTGACTGGAACAAGCGCGTCCCAGACGGGCGTGAGCCGTTGACCGGCGCCGACCGATCGATCTGCACGAGGCCACCTGGCGCAACCACCAGATGGGCATCGTCGGGCGCAATCAACACTCGCCCGGGTGTAAGTATCTCGCCATCTTGCGCAATCGCAACCTTCAGCGGCGTCAGACTATCGAGCCAGTGCGCCATCCCGTTCCCGAAGCCAGTGGTAATGTGCTGCACAATGACGATCGGGAACGAGAGATCAGCCGGCAGGTTGCTCAAGATCTGATTGAGCACGCCGGGACCGCCAGTGGAAGCCGCTATGGCGATCACCTCGATCGAAGCGGCGGGCTTGAGGGCCGGGCCGGCGAGCGAAGCAGGCTGGGTTGGCCAGGCTGGCACAGACGGCAAGAGCGCCACCACTTGCACATCCGCCATCAGTCGAACCGCTGTGACCAATTGATCGGCGACGGCCAGATAGCTATCCGAATCCAGCCCCCGGGGTTTCTCGACGACGGTCAACGCCCCGGCGGCGATGGCATTAAACGCGATGTTGAGATCGGCTTCATAGACGTTGTTCGACACGACGACGATGGGCGTGGGCGTGGCGCTCATAATGCAGCGCGTGGCTTCCAGGCCATTCATGCGCGGCATGCGGATGTCCATCATAATCACATCGGGCCGCAAAGCAGCGGCCAGCTGCACGGCTTCCAGGCCATCTTGCGCCTGCCCCACCACCTCGAAGCCTGGGGCGTCTTGCAGCATGCTGATGAGGATCTGCCGCATGGTTGACGAATCGTCGACGACCAATACCCGGATGACGTTTTTCATGGCTGGATAAATCCCATTTGGCGAAGTGTCTCCGCCAGCACCGCATCGGCAAAGGCATCTTTAGGAATGTAATCCACTGCGCCCGATTCGAAACTGGCATTGACGACCGTGGGATCATTGTTGCGCGTAAAGATGATGATCGGCACGTCGGCTGTATCACTCTCGGCCTTTAAGCGCTGGCAGACTTCCAGGCCGGTGATATCGGGCATGTGCATGTCCAGCACGATCACGTCGGGCTTGATCTGGTGCGCCAGGGCGATGCCGGCCTCACCGTTCCCCGCGCAAACGACATGCAGCCCATATTGGCGTAAGAGCGCTTGGATGTGCAGCCCCTGGGTCGGGCTGTCTTCAACCACCAAAACGGTCCTGCCGGTTGAATCGTTGGCTATGTTCATCGCGCCAGGCCTCGCACAGGGAGCAGCCATTTAGTCATGGTCACTTGTATCGCTTGCGCGGACAGTTGTTCAACTTTGACGGAATCGACCATCCAGCGCGCGTCCTGGATAGCAGTGCGCGTCGCGGCCGGCGTCGGACCGCTCGTCTCCGTGCAAGTGACTTGAACACCTATCTGGTCGTTTTCGTGCAGCTCATCGATCGAGATATAACCTTCGTGCGATCCTCCCATTCCCAGCTCATGCGCGACGGACGATGTCGCCATGGCAAGTCGCGCCTGGTCGCCTGTATTCATGCCGACGCGGCGCGCCAGATTGCGCGCTTCCAGGCGCGCCGTCATCACATCAAATTCAGAGTGAATGGGAATACGCAGATCACTCATCGCGCGTTACTCCGGCCGGTAAGTCGGCGAGTTGATTGAGCAGCAGCCCGATCTGCTCAATCGGCAGGATAAACTCGATCGCGTTCCGCGCAATCGCTTCACGCGGCATGCCAAAGACGACGCTGCTTTGTTCATCTTGGGCGATAGTTAGCCCGCCAGCCGCGTGCAGGCTTTCAAGACCGTCACTGCCATCGTCGCCCATACCGGTGAGAATGACGCCGGCCGCCCGTGGGCCATAGACGTGTGCCAGCGATTGAAAGAGCGGGTTGGCCGAAGGACGCAGCCCGCGATAGGGCGCTTCCTTGCACAGCTCGACCACGCCGCGCGCATTCACTTGCAGGTGATAATTATCCGGCGCAATCAGAATCGTGCCCGGCGTCAAGGCGTCGCCATGGCCGGCCAGGTTAACGCCCAGGTCGGTCTGATGACTAAGCCATTCTGCCAGCCCGCTGGCAAAACCGTTGGTGATGTGCTGAACGATCAGAATGGGCATTGGAAACCGGGCTGGCAGCTGGCGCAAGATCGTCGCCAAAGCGGCTGGGCCGCCGGTCGAAGCCGCGATACCAATCACTTTGATCTTGGCGGGTCTGGCCGGTTTTCCTCGCCACTCGACGGAGGGGGGCGTTGTCGCCGCGGCGACCGGCCGTGTCAAGCGATGCCAGTGATGGATCACGGGGACGCCCGCCATCAGCCGGACGGCTTGCACGACTTTGTGACACGTTTCTGAATCGGCCAGGCCCGGTTTATTGACGACCGTCAACGCGCCGGCCTGGAGAGCCTCTATGGTGAGATCAATATCGCCGCGCATGGCGCTGCCGGATACGATCACAATCGGCATGGGCGCCTCACGCATGATCCGCCGCGTCGCTTCCAGGCCATTCATGACGGGCATGCGAATGTCCAGCGTCAACACATCCGGGCGCAGGCGGCCCACCAAGTGGACGGCGTCTTCACCGTTGGCGCCAGAACCGACGACGTCGATATCGCCGGCGTTCTGCAAGATGGCGATCAGCAAATCCCGCACCGTAGGTGAATCGTCGACGACGACGGCTCGAATCCGGCTGCGGCTAGGCTGGGTCATCGAATGTCTCCACAGGCGGCGGTGTCGTTGCTTTAACCTGATCTAAGATGTGCAACTGGCGTAACGTTTCAACCAGCACCTCATTCGAAAACGCGTCTTTCGGAATGAAGTCGACGGCATCGAGCTGCAAGCACCTTTGTACGATAGCCAGTTCAGTGTGAGCCGTCAACATGATGATCGGAATGCTGGCCATGAGGGGGTCCTCTCTCAGGGCCTGGCAAACTTCCAGGCCGTTCTTTTCCGGAATTTCCAAATCCAACACAATGGCATCGGGCCGGAAACGCAGCGCCAAGGAGAGGCCCAACAAACCCTGCGGCGCAAAGAGCACGTTGAGATCGTGCATTTGCAGCAGGTTGATCAAGGCCAAAGCTTGAACCGGACTATCTTCAACAACCAAGACCGTTTTGGCATGCTCGCTCATAGCGAATTACCTGTTGCCCGAGCGCTAGCTGCTTAGAAGCCGTCAAAGAACAACTCCGCAGATTGCTCCAGGCTGGATGGTCACACACCGCACTGCACGCACGCCTTGTCCGCCACGTTGTGGCGGAGGCGCGCCGGGCGGGGTGCAAGTGTCCAGCCCCCCAGCGCCGGATTTGCAATCCGGCGGGAGCGTCGAAAGTGCGGACCTGTTTCTTGGCAAGCCCTTACGCAGTCGGCGGTTCAGTTCTAGATCAGCTGCTCAATCGTCTCCAGCAGATTATTCTGATCGAAATTGCTCTTGAGAATGTAAGCGTCTGCGCCGGCTTCAATGCCGCGGACCTTGTCGGCGGGCTTCTCCAACGAGGTCACCAGAATGATCGGCAGTTGCGTCGTGCGCGCGCCGCTCTTCAGCTGCCGGGTCAAATCGAAGCCGTCGAGTCTGGGCATGGCGATATCCGATACAATCAAATCCGGCAGATCGCCTGATTGGATAGCGTTCAGCGCTTCCTGCCCATCGGTCGCGATCTGCACGGTATAACCGGCGGATTCCAAGATGTTCTTTTCCAGCGTGCGGGTCGTGATCGAATCGTCTACAATGAGAATCCGCTGGCGGGCGCGCAGCGTGGCCGGTGTGGCGACCTCGGCCGGCGTCGCGAGGATCGATCGCCGTGCGCCGCGCATCGCCAGTTTGATCACATCGGCGACGTTCACGATCAAGACGGCGTCGCCGTTGCCCAGCAGCGTTGCGCCGGCAATCCCGCCCACGCGTGAGAGCTGCTGGCCCAGCCCTTTAATCACGACCTCCTGTTCGCCCATTAATTCGTCGACGACGAAAGCCACTCGCCGCTCGGCGGCGACGAGCACGAGCACGATCAGATGCCCATCGGCGTGCGGGCGATCGGTGCGCGGCAGTTCCAGCACATCGCCCAGATGCGCCAGGGTGATCGGCCGCTCGTTGTAACGGATCGTGGCATGTCCTTCCAGGGATGAAATCTGACGCGGCTCGATCTGCAGAATACGCTCGATCGAGTTGTGCGGGACGGCGAACAAATCGCCCGCCACCTTCACTAATAATCCGCGCGAGCTCGTGAGCGCTAACGTCAACGTCAGGGTAAAGCACGTGCCGCCGCCCGGCGTCCAATTCACGTCGATTCGCCCGCGCAGTGCCTCCAGGTTGCGGCGCACTACATCCAGCCCCACACCCCGGCCGGATACATCGGTGATGATGGGACTGGTCGAGATGCCGGAGCTAAAGATCATCTCGGCGAGATCGTCTTTGGTCAACGTGGCCGCATTCGGGTGTCCGTGCCGCGTCATGGCCCGGCGAATCCCTTCGAGATCCAGCCCCGCGCCATCGTCGGCGACGCTCAAGATCACATCTTTACCGGCCTGCTCGGCCGCCAGCGTGACGGTGCCGACGCGGGGTTTGCCCAGCGCGACGCGCTGCTCTGGCGGCTCAATCCCATGATCGACCGCGTTGCGCAGCAGATGAATCAGCGGGTCCTTGATCTGTTCCAGCACACGTTTGTCCAATTCAACGTCGCCGCCGACAATCTTCAACACGACCTCTTTATGCCGCGCCTGCGCCAGGTCGCGCACCATGCGGCCAAAGGCGCCGGTGATGGTCCGCAGGGGGAGCATGCGCACCCGCTTGATTCCCTCTTCCAGCGCATCGATCACCAACGCCATGTGCATCGCGTCATTGGCATATTCACGCGACAAGTCATTCATCAGCGCATTCATTTCGCGCAAATGATCCTGCGTCGTGCCGACATAGCTCAACACATGCCCCAGGTCTTTGGTGAGATGGGCGGGCAACACCCCACTCCCGCGCCCGTCGTCGGTGACACCGTCCCGGATGAGCGAATCGATGGAGCGGCCGCCGCCCCAACTGGCTCTATGCCCCAAGCCGATATCATGCTCCGACCGCGTTAAACGACTATACGCCGCCCGTGTGGCCAACCACTCTTTCTGCCACATGGCCATGCGCTCTTGCGTCTGCTGGATTTGCTCGAGCCGCTGCTCGGCACGAATCTTGGTCACGAGCAGTTCGCTTAACTGCGCCATCAGCGTGTCGAGCTTGGCGGCGTTAACGCGGATCGTTTCATTCACGGCCGGAGGTTGCTCGCCGATCGGGCCGGGTGTTGCCTCGCTGGCCGGCGCGGCGCCTTCGTTCACCGGCGCTTCCGTTTTCGTGTCGACTTTCTCGGCGACCGGCTCGCTGGGGGCGTGACGCGGCCGGAACGGGTCGAGCTTCGACAAGGCGATGAGCGCCGCGGCCGGCGGGGTCGTCTCACCCGCTTCGTACGCGGCTTGCACGATTTGAATCGCGTCGAGCGTTTGATAGCAGGTCGTAAACAGCTCGGGGGTGAGATCGATCGCGGCGTGCTGCATCGCGTCCAGTACGTCTTCCAACGCATGCGCCAGCTGCTCGATCGCGGTCACCCCGATCGCGCGCGCGGCGCCTTTCAGGCTGTGCGCGGCGCGAAAGATATCGCCCAACACGGTCGGGCGCGACTCGGCCTCCACCCGCTGTTGTTCGATGGCGAGCAAGCCGTCGGTCATCGTTTGAACATGCTCGGCCAGTTCGGCGCGAAAGCTGTTGATCAGTTGTTCCCGGATATTAGCACTGACGGGCATGGGGACCTCCCATCAAACTACGATCAAGCCGCAGGGCGATCGATCGG
>PMCF01000420.1 GCA_003154115.1 Anaerolineae bacterium | reverse complement strand
GCAGGCCGCCGATCTGGCGAAGAAGATTCATCGCGCCATGAATTACGAATTTGGCGATACGCCCGCGCAGGCCGCCGACTGGGGCTTCGAGGTGCGGCAGACGGGCAAGCGCAAAGGCACGATCTTATTACCGGATGGGCGCGATGCGATCTTGAAGATGCTCGATCGCTACATCAAGACCGAGAAGGCCCACCCCGCCGCCGATCGATTTACGACACCAGCGTTGGCCGATGTCCAGGCGGTGGTCGATAGCCTGAAAGAGAACCTCGGCATGCGCACCACGGCCCAGAGCCAGCGCGCCTCCGGCACACATCAATCGACCGTGGCGGCGACGAAGTTATTGGATCTGCTGCAAGCGGCCGCCGTGCAGATCGTCGTCAAGCAGTGCGACGGCACGGTCACGCCCGATCTGGCACAGTGGGGGTTCGAGGTGGTGGCCCGCACGACGAAGAAAGCCAAACCAGCATCCAAGCCGGCCTCGGCATAATAACACCCTGATCGTAACTGCCCAGCCTCACCCCGACCGCTCCCCCTCTCCCGAAATCGGCCCTTTGAATTTCGGGAGAGGGGGCTGTGGGGGTAGGTAACTCAGTTAGTGATCGGCAGCCGGAACCAGAAGCGACTGCCCTGCCCGATCGTGCTCTCCACCCCGATCGAACCACCTTGCGCCTCGATCAATTGTTTGGCAATGGCGAGGCCGAGGCCGGAGCCGCCCGATTCGCGCGCGCGCGACTTATCGCCGCGCCAGAAGCGATCGAACACATAGGGCAATTCGTTGGCATGGATGCCCTCTCCCGTATCACGCACGCTGACTTCCACCTGATCTGCCAGCACCACAGCCGCGCTGGTAATCGTGCCATTCGCTGACGTGTGCCGCAGCGCATTGCTGAGCAGCACACGCAACACTTGCGCCACGCGTTCGGAATCTGCTGTCACCAACGGCACATCGGCGGGAACAGCAACGCTTAAAGTAACCGGCTTCTCGCTGGCAGCTCCGGCGAAAGCGGCTACCGTCGACTCGATGACGCGCCGTAGATCGATCGCGCCGACGTTCAACTGCAATTGTCCTGCTTCGACTTGCGCCAGTTCGCGCAGATCATCCACCAGCCGACTGAGCAAGCGTGTCTCATCATATAGTTTCGCGGTTTCACTTAGGTCGAGGGGAAACACCCCGTCGAGCTGCGCCGTCAGACTGCCTTGCATCACACTGAGCGGCGTGCGCAATTCGTGCGCCACATCGGCCACCAGGTTGCGGCGTAATTCCTCGGACTTTTGCAGCGAGGCGGCCATGTCGTTGAAGGCGTGCGCTACATTCGCCACTTCGATCGTGCCGCCGGGTTCGACGCGCTGCGTGAGATCCTTGGCGGCGATCGCACGGGCCGCCGAAGCCAGTCGATCGAGCGGACGAGTCAAAGTGCGGCTGAAGGCCAACCCCACCATGACGCCAATCACGCTGGCGATGAACGCGGCCAGCATTAAGCTGCGCCGCACTTGATCGATGAAAGCCTGCTCCGGCGGCAGCAGATTTCCGATCGGGCCGGGAGTGAACAGCAAATATCCGATCGTTTGATTGTTAGACTGCAGCGTCGTGGCCGAATCGATTTCAGGTGAATGAAGAATTTCGCCCAACCGCCTTGGCCCTTGACCGCTGTCAAACACGACGCGTTTATCGGCATCGGCTACCAGCAATGGCGGACGCGGATTGAAGCGATCGGGGGGTTGATTGGGCGGAGCACTATTGGGGCGCGGCGGCGGCATGGTCGAGGTGATCACGGCGTCGACGCCTTGCCAGTTCTGGTGTTCTTCATAAAATTTCACCAGCGCCGAAACTAAGCTGCTATTCTGCGCATCGGCTTCATTGCGAGCGATGAAACTGCGGAACTCGCTATTGACGGATTGATCGGCCAGAAACGCCGCCACGCCGATGCCGATGACGGCGACGATGGCAAAGGCTAACGTCAAGCGCACCCACAAACGATTCATGCTTTACTCCGGCCCGACCATGCGATAGCCCACCCCGAACACGGTTCTGATGTAAAGGGGCTCGGTTGCATCAGGTTCGATCTTGCGGCGCAGATTGCGAATGTGACTATCGAGCGTCCGCTCCATGCCTTCGTAAGCAAAGCCCAGCCCCTTCTCGATCAAAGCCTGCCGCGTGAACGCGTGACCCGGATACTCCATCAAGGTCTTCAGCAGATCAAACTCGGTGGGTGTCAGCTCGATCGGCTTGCCGGCGATCTGAACCTCGTGTCGATCCGCATCCAGCAGCAGCTGCCCAATCTGAATGATGTGCGCCAGCCCAAAGTCCTGATGGGTCCGACGCAGCACGGCGCGCACCCGCGCCACCACTTCATGCGGATTGAAGGGCTTGGGGATGTAATCATCGGCGCCGATGTCCAGGCCCATGACGCGGTCTTCACCTTCCACGCGGGCGGTGAGCATCACGATCGGGGTGGCGGCCAACGACGCATCGCCGCGCACGATGCGCGTGATGTCCCAGCCATCCCGATCGGGCAGCATCAAATCGAGCACGATCAGATCGGGCCGATCGCTGCGAAGAATGTGCAGGGCCGTCTCACCGTCGTAAGCGATTAACACGCTGTAACCGGCTTTTTCCAGATACGCCCGCACGATGCGCACAATTTCTTTGTCGTCGTCGACGACCAGTATTCGCTGACTCATACTACTTGCTCCACTTCAATAGTCTCTTCACCGCCAAGCATACCACGAAGTTGTGCAGAAGTTATGGAGGACTCGGGTCACGCGGCCTACGCCAATTGGAGTCGAGGCTTGCCCGTATCCGCCGTATTGCGGCGGCGGGCCGCTAGGCGTAGCCGGATCCGTCGCATACCAACCAACCGGCTGAAGCCTCGACTCCAAACGAGACTGTAAATCAACTTGGAAGCGGCTATAGTGCGAGGGCAGGCACAGAAAGCCTTGCGAAGAAATTCCCCGCAAGGCTTGCGTCTCAATTCTGCGTATCCTGCTTGTCTGCGTGATCTCCACCATCGTCGATGCGCAGGGCCGAAGGCGGAAGCGACACGCGCGATTCGAACCGGTACCAGATACGCAGCACGCGCGAGCGCACCAACCCAAACGGGAAGATCGCCACACGCACGGCACGTTCGCGCAGGGTACGCTTGTGCAGCGTAACGGGCGGCCCCCACTGCACGACCGCAGCGGCCCAGGCCAGGCCCGCGCCAAAGCCGACGAGGACGAGGTGCTGTCCCGGCTGCATACGCCCCTGCTCGGCCGCTTCACACAGGGCCAGCGGAACACTGGCGCTGGAGGTGTTGCCGTACTTTTCCAAATTCACAAAGATGCGCGATTCGTCGACCTCCAGGGCGCGCGCCGCAGCCTGAATGATGCGCACGTTGGCCTGATGCGGCACGAACAGATCGATATCGTCCAATGTCAGCCCGGCTTGCTCTACCACTTCACGCGTCGCTTTATCGACCACGCGGACGGCAAAGCGAAAGACCTCACGGCCATCCATCTGAATCGTGTGCAGGTTGCGCAGTACCGTATCGGGCGAAGCCGGCAGTTTGCTGCCCCCGGCCGGCACGATGAGCAGATCACCGCCCGCGCCATCCGAGCGCACCAGCGACGCGAGCACGCCCCCTCGCTCCTCAGAGGCTTGCAACACCACCGCGCCCGCGCCATCGCCGAACAAAATGCAGGTGCCGCGATCTTTCCAGTTGGTGATCCGGCTGAGCGTTTCGCTGCCGATTACGAGCACCACTTTGTGTCCGCCACCTTGAATCACCTGTGCCCCGATCGTCAACGCGTACACGAATCCGGCGCAGCCCGCCGACAGATCAAATGCGCCCGCGCGGGTCGCGCCGAGCGCATCCTGAATGAGCGAGGCCGTGGAGGGAAAGGTGTGTTCGGGCGTTGCTGTGGCGCAAATGATCAAATCGACTTCGTCGGGCAAAATGTCGGCCTTTTCCAAGGCGTCACGCGCCGCGCTATAGCCCATGGAGAAAGCGGTCTCTTTCGGCCCGGCGATGCGCCGCTCACGAATACCGGTGCGACTGAAGATCCATTCATCCGTGGTCTCGACCGTCTTGGCGAGATCAGCGTTGGTCATCACTTTCGGTGGAACATACTTGCCCCAGCCGACGATATGTGCATAAGTCACACGGCCCCCCTAGAGATTACCGCTAACCCTCACAGGTTTCGCGTAGCGCTTGTGAGGATTTCAGAACCTAAGCCTGATACTGGCCGAAGATCAACACGGCGTTGTGTCCGCCAAAGCCGAATGAATTCGACATGATGGTCTCGATCGCTGCCGGGCGCGCGGTGTTTGGCACGTAATCGAGATCACAGGCCGGATCGGGATGCTCGTAGTTGATCGTCGGCGGGATGACGGCCTCGGTCAACACGCGCGCGCAGATCACAGACTCGACCGCGCCACCTGCGCCTAACAGGTGTCCCGTCATCGACTTGGTGGAACTGATCGGGATGCGATAAGCTGCTGCGCCAAACACCGTCTTGATCGCCAGCGTTTCGCTCTTATCGTTCAACGGCGTGCTGGTGCCGTGCGCGTTGATGTAATCGATTTGATCGGGTTGCAGGCTCGCCTGTTGCAAGGCCGCTTGCATCGCGCGCACCGCACCCGCGCCGTTCTCTTCCGGCGCAGTGATGTGATAAGCATCGGCCGTTGCGCCGTACCCCAGAATCTCACCATAGATCTTTGCGCCGCGTGTTCGGGCGTACTCTAACTCTTCCAGCACCAACATACCCGCGCCTTCGCCGATCACAAATCCATCGCGCTCTTTATCAAAGGGACGACTGGCCTGCGTGGGCGCGTCATTGCGCGTGGAGATGGCCGTCATGCTGTTGAAGCCCGCCACCGCCAACGGGGTAATTCCTGCTTCCGCGCCGCCGGTTACCATCACATCGGCCGCGCCGCGCCGAATGCACTCGGTCGCTTCGCCGATGGCATTGTTGCCGGACGCACACGCCGTGACGATCGCCATGTTGGGGCCGCGCAGTCCAAATTGAATCGCCACCTGTCCGGCGGCGGTGTCGGGCAGCATCATCGGCACTAGGAAGGGGCTGACCCGATCGGGCCCCTTGGCGACCAACTGCCGCAGCTCGGCCTCCAACGTCCCGATGCCGCCAATGCCAGAACCGACATACACGCCGATGCGCGCCGTGTTGTCGGCGTTCACGATTAAGGTGCTGTCCTGTAATGCTTGCTGCGCCGCCACCACTGCCAACTGCGTAAAGCGATCCATGCGGCGCGCGTCCTTTTTGCCAATGAGTGTTCCGGCGTCGAAGTCTTTCACCTCACACGCAAATTTTGTTTTGAAAGCAGCGGCATCAAACAACGTGATCGGCCCGGCGCCAGATTTGCCCGCGAGCAGATTACGCCACATGGTCGGCACATCATTGCCCACCGGCGTCACCGCGCCCAGGCCCGTGATAACGACTCGACGACTCATAGTATCCTCCCAATTAGTCTCTCGGTATGTAACACACGGAGTGGCGTAAAGATACGGCGTATCTGACGATACGGCGTATCTGACGATACAGCGCGTCTTACGACGCAGTGCGTCGCAGTTTGACATCTGTTCCGGGCGTGGTAGCATCAAGCCATTACTTTGAAAGGGACAAACTCATGCAACAAATTCAAGATTCGTTGCTGACCATTCACAGCTTCGTGCGGTGGTTGATTCTCTCGCTGGCGTTGTTCGGCGCCGCCCGATCGTTTGTGAGCATGCTCAGCGTGAGTGCGCGCTTCACGCGCCTCGACGTGGGCGTCAGCCGCGCCCTATGCGGGACTGCTCGACTTTCAACTCTTGCTGGGCATCCTGCTCGTGTTAGGAGCAGCGACTTTGCAGGACACCATCACATGGGCCGACAGCGCCACTTGGGTTCATCCGATCATCATGATCCTGGCAGTCGTCGTCGCGCATCTGAGTCGCCGGTTCGCCGCCCAACCCGATCGGAAGCGGCATCAACGGCAGCTGGCGATTTATCTCGGCAGTCTGGCCTTGATCGCCGGCGGCCTGATCGTGATCAATCAACTCTCTCTGCCGCGCTGAACGCCTGACTTCACGCCGCGCCAGACACCAAGTCACTCGTGTTACAATGGTGCCATGTCAACCGTGCTCGCTTTTTTCGACATGGACTATACGGTGCTCGATACGAGCTCCAGCCTGGAGTACGTCAAGCACCTGCGCGGGCAAAAGCGCCTTGGCGCGCGCCTGCTGCTGCACATCGCGTGGTGGACATTGATGTATAAAGCATCAGCCGTCGATATGAACCGCGCCGCACCCAAATTGCTCTCCTACATCGATGAAGTGAGCGCCTCACACCTCATGGCGGAATCCTACGCGTGGTTCGATCAAAGGTTGAAAGCGCACATCACGCCACGCGCCATCGAGCTGATCCAAGCTCATCGGCAGCAGGAACACCACGTGGTTTTGATCTCAGCCTCAACGCAATTCGCGGTACAGCCGGTGGCCGAACAGCTGCACATCGACTTCATCTGTTCACAGTTGGTCGTGGTCGATGATCGCATGACGGGGGAGGTGGTCGAACCAGCGTGTTACGGCGCAGGCAAAGTCACGTGGGCGCAGCGCTATGCGGACGAGTACAATGCCGCCCTGTCAGCCGCTTATTTCTACACCGACAGCCATAGCGATCGGCCCCTGCTAGAACTCGTCGGACATCCCATTGTCGTCAATCCCGATGCCCGCCTGAAAAGAATGGCGCACCAGCGCAGCTGGCCAATCGAGAAGTTCTACTAACGGACATTACCATGATTCTTGTTACCGGCGCGACCGGCTTCATCGGTCAACATCTCGTCAAACACCTGGTCGATGCCCAGTATCCGGTCTGCGGTCTCATTCGCCCCTCGCCGCGTGAACGCGCGTTTGCGCCGGGCGTGAGAATTCACGTCGTCGCCGGCGACGTGGACGATTTACCCGCGCTGCGTGTAGCGCTCTATCAGGTCACGCACGTCATCCATCTAGCCGGAGTGTGGGAAGAGACCGAGCGGGATACGTTTGAAGCCACGAACATTCAAGGCACGCAGAACGTCATCGACGCGATGAAAGAGGTCGGCACCCGGCGGCTGATTACGATCAGTTCCATCGGCGCGCATACGCATTCGGCCTTTCCGTACATGCGCATCAAGGCGCAGGTCGACGACGTCGTCGAGGCGAGCGACTTGGATTATACGATGCTGGAATCGTCGGCGGTGTATGGGCCTGGCGACAATTGGACGGAGACGATCGATCTGGCACTGCGGCGCTTTCCGTTTTTCTTTCCGATTCCTGGCGATGGCCGCGTGCGGTTACAACCGTTGCACGTCAGCGACCTGGCACGCTGCATTCTCGCCTGCATCGCCGACAACAAGACGAGCCGCAAAACGTACGCTGTGGGCGGACCGCAACATCTAACGTACGACGACATGATCAACACGATCATGCAAGTCACGCATCACACGCACCGCAAGCGTTATCTGCGCCCCGCCAGCGCGGTGCGCTGGTCGAACTTCATGCGCGGCTTCATCGGTGGACAGGCGCTATACACGAATACCCAGATCGACCTGCTGTCGATCGATCGCACGACGAACCTGGATGCGATCTCATTTCAGTTTGGTTTTACGCCCATACGCCTGGCCCAGGCGTTGACTTATTTGGGTTAAACGCCACCATGTCCGACTTTGAAATCCGTCCTCTCAAAACGCTCGATGAATTTCATGCGGCCGAAGAACTGCAACGCGCCGCGTGGGGCAGCGCCGACATCGATATTGCGCCGCTGCACGTCATGCTGACCATCGCCAAGAACGGCGGCGTAGTGTTGGGCGCGTTCGCGCCCGATCAGCTGATCGGGTGTGTGTTTGGCTTTTTGGGTGCCAGCGATCAATCTATCACGAACTTGAAGCACGCCTCGCATCTAATGGGCGTGTTGCCGGAATGGCAAAGTCGCGGCGTGGGCTATGCGCTCAAAGTCGCGCAGCGCGAGGCGGTACTTAAACAGGGTCTGCGCTTGATCACGTGGACGTACGATCCGCTGGAAAGCAAGAATGCGCGTCTCAACATCGCTAAGCTGGGCGCGGTGTGCAATACCTATATCCCCGACCAATACGGCGAATTACGCGACGACCTTAATCTGGGCCTGGCAACCGATCGCTTCCAGGTGGACTGGTGGATTGCTTCATCACATGTAGAAAATCATCTCGCACGCAAGCAGGCGTCGTTAGCAGATTACCTTGATGAGGGCGTGACGATCTTGAATTCTGTGACGTGGGATGAGCGCGGATTGCCGATGTGCGCCAATCCGATTGAATCACCGCGCCCCGATCGGTTCCTGGTGGAATTCCCGGCGGATTTTCAAGCCATCAAACGTACCGACAATGCGCTGGCCCTGGCGTGGCGCGCTCATCTGCGTCTGCTGTGCGAAACGGCCTTTGCCAGTGGCTTCACCGTCATCGACTATGTGCACGAGCCGGGAAAGTACGCACGCAGTTTCTACCTGCTGCAGAAGATCGAACCAAGCGAAAACAGTTACGGCTAACCGAAGAAACCGGGTTTCCGCGCAAGCGATTCCAAATGGAATTGAACGATTAGCGTGGAGAAACCCGGTTTCTGGACATTACGGAGCACTCATGACCATCGATCGCATCACTCTCTTCCTCGTCAACATGCGCCTCACCGCGCCGTTTGAGACTTCCTTCGGCGTGGAGCAAGATCGGCAGTGCGTCATCGTGCGCGTGGACGCCGACGGACTCACCGGCTGGGGCGAGTGCCCGGCGTCGCACAGTTTCGGCTATTCGTACGAAACGACGACGACGGTGTGGCACGCCCTGAAAGATTTCCTCATTCCGCATGCGCTGGGCAAGCCGGTTGATATTGCCGCGACGTTCGAACTGGGTGAACATCTGCGCGGGCACAACATGGCGCGGCATGGTCTGGAATCGGCGCTGTGGGACATCGTCGCGCAGCAGCAGGGTATCTCGCTTTCGAAGGCGTTGGGCGGCACACGTGATCGAGTCGCGGTCGGCGTCAGCATCGGCATTCAGTCATCCGCCGAGGCGCTCATCGCCAAGATCGAGAGTTATCTTTCACAAGGCTACGGTCGCATCAAGATCAAAATCAAGCCGGGTTACGATCTGGACATCGTGAAGCGCGTGCGCGCCAGGTTCCCCAGGATTCTGCTGCAAGTCGATGCGAACTCGGCCTATCATCTGCCGGATGCGCCCTTGTTTGAGGCAATGGACGAGGTCAAGTTGCTGCTCATCGAGCAGCCGTTTGGCTGGGACGACATCTACGAGCACTCGAAGCTTCAACCGCTGCTCGACACGCCCGTTTGTTTGGACGAATCCATTCATTCGCTGGGCCATGCCGTGACAGCAATCGATCTGGGCGCGTGCCAGATCATTAACATCAAGCCGGCGCGAGTGAGCGGCTTCACTGAATCGCGCCGCATCCACGATCTCTGCCAGGCGCGCGGCCTGCCGGTGTGGTGCGGCGGTATGCTGGAAACGGGCATCGGGCGGGCGGGCAATGTGGCGTTGGCCTCCCTGCCCAACTTCACTCTGCCCGGCGACATCAGCGCCAGCAATCGCTACTACGCGGAGGACATCGCCGAACCGCTGTTTGCGCTCAATCCCGATTCGACGTTGACCGTGCCGACGACGCCGGGCCTGGGCGTGACCGTGAACGAGACGGCGCTAAATAAGTTCACGGAACACCAAGAAGTATTGGACACGGATACACACGGATAAACACGGATTTTTAATCGTTGATTTCAGGAGGAATTTCATGTTCGAAGGCAAGCATTCCGCAGTGACTGAAAAGGTCATCGGAGCATTCTTCAAAGTTTATAACACATTAGGGTATGGGTTTGCCGAAAAGGTCTATGAAAACTCGTTGGCGATCGAACTGCGGAAGTTGGGGTTACAGGTCGAACAACAGAAGAGCATAACGGTCTACTATGAAGAGTATAATGTCGGCGACTATTTCGCTGATATTCTGGTGAACGGCACAGTCATTCTCGAGCTGAAGGCAGTACGCCATTTGCTTGACGAGCACGAAGCCCAGTTACTCAACTACCTCAAGGCAACGACCATAGAAGTGGGCTTGCTGTTGAACTTTGGGCCAAAGGCCGAGTATCGGCGCAAGGTGTACGACAACGAACTTAAAGGTACTTTGACTTGGACTAATCCCGGCCAAGCAACAAACCAATAAAAATCCGTGTGCATCCGTATTTATCCGTGTCCCATAACATGCACTTAGACGTCGCCGTTGCGAAGACTCGCAAATATGCCACGCCGGAAAGCGGCGATACGGTCGAGATGATCGAGCGCCCCGGCGGAGGATTGTCATTCATCGTGGTGGACGGGCAGCGTTCGGGCAAGAGCGCCAAGGCCATCAGTAATATGGTGGCACGCAAGGCCCTCACCCTGCTGGCCGAGGGGGTACGCGATGGCGCGGCCGCCCGCGCCGCGCACGATTACCTGTACACGCACCGCTCGGGCAAGGTCTCGGCCACGCTCAATATCGTCTCGGTCGATCTGGAATCGAAGACGCTGGTGTTGTCGCGCAATAACCATTGCCCCACGCTGGTGGGCCAAAACGGTCAACTTCAAGTATTCGACGAGCCGTCGCAGCCCGTCGGGGTGCACCGGGGCACCAAACCCATCATCCATGAGCTGCCTCTCGCGCCGGGGATAACTGTGGTAATATTCACCGACGGACTTTCCGCCGCAGGTGAGCGCACCGGCCAACCGCTGAATGTGCCGGAGTTGGTGCGTGAGCTGATCGGGCAGCAGCTGAACGCCCATGATCTGGCGCAGGCGCTCTTGCAGCAGGCCCTAACCGCCGATCAGCAGCGCCCGGCCGATGACATCAGCATTTTGGTGGTAGCGGTCAGCGCACGCGAACAAAGCGTCGATACCCGCTGGTTGCAAGTCAGTATGCCACTTTAGAGTACAGCGCGCCGTGTCCTGTGGCACCGCGCGATCGCTGAACTAAGGAGATTCATCATGTCACGAGTTACGGCTGCGTTTGTCTGCGCCCTGTGCGATCCCGACAATCCGCGCCCGGCCAGCATCATGTGCAGCAACAACTGCGGACGCTATGTGTGTTCCGTGCATGCGACGCCGCGCAAAGGCCCCGGCAGCGCCATGATCTGCGCAGCGTGCGCCGAAGCGCTCGGGTTGATCGAGAAGCCCAAGCCCAAACCCGCGCCCGAAGTGCGCCCGTTGATCGAGATTCCCACTGAACCGGTTCCTGCGCCTAAGCCCGCTGCTGAGACCAAGCCTGTCGTCGAAACCAAACCGGAACCGCCCGCCGAGTCGCCCGAGTTCTACGTCGAGCCGTTTGCCTTGCCAACGACGCCTGAAGCCAGCCCGGCGGCCCAGGCCACTGAAGAAGTGACGATCATCACACCCACCGTGGCGCCATCCCCAAAGCAAGAGCCCGTGATTATCGATAACGTGGTATCGGCTGCCACCGCGGCGCGGCTCGCGACAGAGCCGGAACCCGCGCTTAAGTCGGCAGCATCGGAAACGGTGGTCTCGCAGCGAGGCAACACCCTGCAAGTGCCCAAAGTCGCACCGACGTTGGGCAAACCCCCACAGCCCATTGCGCCCAAGCCACGCAAGGCTCAACGCGCCGGTGAAAGCATAGCGAGCAGTCTCGATTGGAAGCTCATCGGTACGAGTATGGCCACCGTCGTGCTGGGCATTCTGGGCTTATTGTTGATCATCGTCGCCATCCGCGGCGGATAACCGCTCTTCACGAACCGGGTTCCGCCTGCTCCGCAGGAGCCGGAAACCCGGTTTCTTTTTCTGTGGTGTATGTCCTCCACCCATATCCGTCGCCGCACCCGGCAGCAAAAAATCAGAAAGAACTGGCGCGATTTTCGCGTGTTGCTGCGCGCCTTCAGCCGCCCCGTGCTGCTCTTCATCGGCACGCTGATCTTCTTTGGCCTGCTTTACTGGTTTCTGGCCGATATTTCCAAAATTCCCGATAACCCCGGCCCGGTCGAATCGATCTTCCTCATTCTGTCGATGATCTTTTTGCAGGCCAATACGGCTTTTCCCGAACCGTTCTATCTGCAAATCTTTTTTTTCATCATGCCCGTCATCGGGATTATGCTCTTAAGCGCCGGCGCGGCGAATCTGGGCGTGAAGTTGTTCAACAAATCGGCGCGCGGACAAGACTGGGAGGTTGCTTTGGCTTCGATGTATTCTGACCATATCATTGTGTGCGGCCTGGGCAAGCTCGGCTATCGCGTCACGCTGCAGCTGCTGGAATTCGGGCAGTCGGTAGTCGCGATCGAGCGGGAACCCGATAAGGACTTCATCGCTTCGGCGCGCGAGCGCGATGTGCCCGTGATTATCGGCGATGCCCGGCAGCGCGTCGTGCTGCGCAAAGCCGGTATCGAACGCGCTTCCGCGGTGATCTGCTGCACGCAGGACGAACTCGCCAACCTCGACATTGCCCTGGATGCGCGCGAAATGCACCCGGACATCAAAGTGGTGCTGCGCATGTTCGATGAAACACTGGCCAGCAAGGTCGAAAAGGGCTTTGGGATTCATACGGCGTTCAGCATGTCAGCGCTAGCCGCTCCGGCGTTTGCGGCAGCGGCCACGCGCGCGCACATCGATTACTCCTTCTATGTGGGCGGTACGCTCCTGCACGTCAGCCAGATCAGCGCCGAAAGTGATTCGCCGTTGTTGGGCATGACGATGGAAGATGCCGAGCGAAAATACAACATGACGATCGTGATGCACCAGACCAACAATGAACTGCATTTGCATCCCGCTTACGACGAACTCATCAACGCGGGTGATACGCTCGTGGTCTTCGCCACCCTGGAAACATTAGGACAAATCGGCGGCATGAATCACAACAGCGCCAAGCACCCGCGTTCCAACTCCAACGTCTTCAAGCGCCTGCTGGGACGCGCGCACACCCATTGACGCGCATGGGCGATGATCCTCACCTTCACCGGCACATCGTCATTGTCGGGCCGTGTGCTGCCGGCAAGAGCACGCTGCGCACCCAGTTGCAGGCACGCGGTTATACGCAGGTGCGCGTGGTGGCGCAGGAACACTCCAGTATCCGTGATCTGTGGAAACTGCGCGGCTACCCCGATGTGCTGATCTTCCTCGATACGGAACCGGAAACCGCCAACGCGCGGCAGGGCCGATCGGATTGGACGCTGGCCGAACACCAGGAGCAAATCCATCGCTTACGCGAAGCGCGCGCGGCCTGCGATCTCTACCTGCCGACCGATGATCTCACTCCCCAAGAAGTCGCCGATCGGGTTGACCGGTTCATCGCTTCCCGCATTTCGCAATCTCCTGGAGTATCACCATGAACTTATTTGATCTACTGCAGCGCACCCCCGTTCCTGTGCCCTGGGCCGAAGCTGACAAAATCCCCTGGCACGATCCTGACTTCAGCCGGCGTATGCTGCGCGAGCATCTCTCGCAAGCGCACGATGCGGCCAGCCGCCGCACCACGATCATCGAAGAGCACGTCGAGTGGATTCAGCGCGAGATACTCCACAACCGATCGAGCCGCGTGCTCGATCTAGGCTGCGGCCCCGGCCTGTATAGCAGCCGTCTGGCTCAACGCGGCCACACCTGCGTGGGCATCGATTTTTCTCCGGCCTCGATCGAGTATGCGCGCGAGGTCGCTCATGCTCAACAACTGGCATGTGACTATCGGCTGGGCGATGTGCGTCTCGCCGAATATGGCGCGAGCTACGAACTGGCCATGTTCATCTTCGGCGAATTGAATGTCTTTCGACCGAAAGATGCGCAGCGCATTCTGCGTAAAGCGCACGCGGCCCTGAACGAAGGCGGACGTTTGCTGCTGGAAGTCTCTACTTTTGCGGACGTACAGCGACAAGGACATCAACGCTCGACCTGGTACACGCTGGATCAAGGTCTGTTCTCCGATCGACCGCACGCGGTCTTGTTCGAAAGTTTCTGGGACGAGGCGCAGGCTGTAGCCATTGAGCGCTTCTACATCATCGACGCCGAAACCGCAGAAGTGACGCCGCATTCCATCAGTACGCAAGCCTATACTGACGAACAGTATCGCACACTGGTGCAAGCCGCCGGCTTCAGCGACATCACGTTTTACCCGTCGCTCATCGGCCAACCCGACGAACGGCAGAAAGACCTCATCGCGATTGTAGCGAGCAAGTGACTGCGTATGAACTCCAACATCAGTCGGCTCTATGCTGGCGAAACCGATTTGACCAAGATGATCGATCTCTTGCCAGTGGCGCGCCCAGCCGATTGGGTGGGTGATTACCCCAGCGCGACCGATCTGCGCGAGATGCTGTGCCAGTCCCATCTGCAAGCCAGCACTCGCCTGTGGTTCGATCCGTCCGATCGCATGATGGCTTTCGCGTTGGTCGACGCCTTTAACAATCTCTTGTTCGATTTCGATCCGGGTGCAGCTTCAGCCGATCTCGACGAAGCCATCCTGCAGTGGGGCGTGGCGTGTCTTCAACGTGCGCCTCAGGCGGGCGATGAAGACGTGACGCTCGATGCGGTGTGCCGTGAAGAGGACACCGCGCGTATGGCGTGGCTGACCCGGCACGGCTTTCAACCGCAAACACTGCGCACGCTGCGCTTCATTCGTTCGCTCAGCGAACCCATTCCCGATCCACAACTACCCACGGGCTTCTTCATCCGATCGATTATCGGCTCCGCAGAAGTCGACGCGCTGGTAGCCCTGCATCGCGCGGCGTTTGGCACTGACAACATGACGGTAGAGGAACGTCGGGCGATGATGAGCGGGCCGGACTATCTACCCGAACTCGATCTGGCCGCCGTCGCACCGGATGGCCGGCTGGCGGGTTTCTGTGTCTGCGGCATACCTGCCGAAGAAAACGCCGTCACCGGCCGCCATGAAGGCTACACCGATCCCATCGGCGTGCATCCCGACTTTCAAAAACAGGGACTTGGCGCGCGCGTTGATATTGACCGGCCTGCACTTGCTGCGCGAACGTGGTTTGGCATATGCTACTCTGGGAACCAGCAGCGAGAATGTAGCAATGCAAGCGGCAGCCCAATCGGCGGGTTTTCAACTAGAATCCAGCAAGGTCTGGTTTTCAAAAGCAGTGTAAGGAGCCATTTTGAACTCTCGTTTCATGTCCTTTATCCGCACCGACGCGATGCGTTCGACCATGATGTATTACTGGTTGTTCATCTGCCTCGGCTTGAGCATCGGGCTGGTGGGACCTACGCTACCCTCATTGGCCAATCAAACTCAAACGATCACCGAGGACCTAGGTGCAGTATTCACCGTCAGCGCCGTTGGCGCTTTGCTGGGCACCCTGTTGGGTGGCCGCCTGTTCGATCGGGTGCGGGGACACCGCGCATTGGGTATCGCGCAGTTGGCCTCCGCCGCGCTCATCGCATTGTATCCCGTGATCCCCTCTGCCGGGATCTTGCTCATCGTCGTAGGCTTCAAAGGCTTGACCGACGGCTTCATCAACACGGGCGCGAATACACTGCTGGTTTGGACGCACAAAGAAAAGAGCAGCCCCTACATGAACGCACTGCACTTCTTCTTTGGTCTCGGTGCGTCCCTCGCGCCGAGCTTGGTCGCAGAAGTGATCGACATTCCCGACGGCTATCGTTACGCCTTCTGGGTGCTGGCGGCCTTTAGTGGTCTGGCCGGGTTGGTAATGCTCTCACTGAAGCGGAATCCGCAGCATGAACATACCACTACGACGGCGGAAGAAAAAACGCGCATCAACTACGGTGTGGTCATCGCGGCGATGGCTTTCCTGTTCTTCTACGTGGGCGCAGAGATTGCTTTCTCGGGTTGGATTTATCGCTACGCCACAACGATTAGGTTTGCCGATGGAACGATGGACGAAAAGACTGCCGCTTACCTCACGTCGAGATTTTGGCTGACTTTCACGCTGGGCCGCATGGCTTCGATTCCACTGGCGATCCGCTTCAAGCCACAGCAGCTGATTGCCGCCTCCTTGACGGGCTGTCTCACCATCTTAGGAATGTCGTTGATCATTCAACCCAGCATCACCTTTGTCTGGATTCTGGCCGCGGCGCTGGGCTTCTGCATGGCCCCCATCTGGCCCAGCGGTTTTACGCTGGCCGGACAATCGGTGCGCTTGACGTCGCGCGTCAGCGGCATCATTCTGCTGGGCGACAGCCTGGGCTTCATGGTGCTGCCGTGGGTGGTGGGTCAAGTGATGAAAGGCGTCGGCCCACAGGCGATGACGCCTTTGGTTTTCATGAGTCTGGTGGGAAACCTCGCGGCCTTTGCGGCGATCATGCGACTGCGGCGCACTTTACCCGATCGCGCGGTGGCGGCTAATCCGGCCTCCGTGGATTGAATGATTTTGGGGACGCAGATGAACGCCGATGAACGCCGATATTTCCTTCGTATCCGCGAAAATCCGCGTGAATCCGCGTCCTAAATTCTTAGGATTTCGACATGACCTTACAAGCCAAGTACGTTCACACCAATCTCATCGCCGCCGATTGGCGCACCCTCGCTAATTTCTATCAGCATGTCTTCGGCTGTACACCCGTTCCGCCCGAACGCGATCTCAAGGGCGAGGCACTGGAGGCCGGAACAGGCATTCCGGGGGCGGCGCTGCGAGGCGTGCATCTGCGGCTGCCGGGTTACGGCGATAGCGGCCCGACCGTGGAGATCTTTCAGTACAACCAATTGGCGGATCGACCAACGACGGCGGTCAATCGTCCGGGCTGGGGGCATCTCGCGTTTGCGGTAGAGGATGTGGCCGCGGCTCGCACCGAGGTGTTAGCGGCCGGAGGTCAGCCGGTGGGAGATGTCGTCACGCTGCAAATTGCTTCAGGGGCGAAAGTGACTTGGTGCTACGTCAGCGATCCGGAAGGAAATGTGATCGAGTTGCAGGCGTGGTCGGCGTGATAGACCCTCACCCCAACCCTCTCCCTAACAGGGCGAGGGAGCGCATCTTAATCTTCTCCCTTCGCGGCCAACCGTCCCGCCGCTACCACGGACACGGGAAGGGAGAAGACCAAGATGAGGGTGATCTCACTGCGCGCTCAACTCTTCCGCCGTATTCGTCGCCAGCGCAACCTCACTCGCGCACGCCATGTGGATCGCCACACGCGACGCACAGCACTCACATCTGTTTGATCAGGTGATGCAGCGGTATAGACAGCGCGAATGTATAACTCCGTCACACGCTGCACGCTATCTTGCAAGCGCGGTTGATCGATCAAGCGATCGGCGCAAGCGTGTAGGAATTCAGCGGGAGTGGCACTGCCCGTCGCTTCGACGCCCAGCTGCGCCAACGATCGCCGCGTCTGCCAGTACAACTTCCGCGCGTGAACTTCCGGCGCTAACTGCAACCACCGCTGGCGTCGCCACAGATAAAGTGCAGCGAATCCTCCACTACCGATCAACAACACCATTAACGCGCTGAACACAAGCACCGTCGGGGCGGCATCATCCGATCGGGTCGTTGAGGTTTCCAGCAGCTGATCGGGTTGTGGCGCTTCTTTACCCGTGTACTCGAAAGTTGATCGCGCCGCTGTCGGCTCAAACTCAATCCAGCCGTAAGTAGGAAAGTACACTTCCACCCACGAATGCGCGGCATTAGCGGGCACCACGTAGCGGCGCAGCAAACCATCGTAATCACCCGCGGCAAAGCCCACGACCACGCGCGCGGGCACGCCTTGCGAACGGAGCAAGACCGTCATCGCCGAAGCGTAGTAGCTGCAAAAACCGCCCGGCGCATCGAAGAGAAAGTAATCGACCACATCGCGATGGGGCGGCGGCGCAGGCACGTCGAGTTTGTAGGGATACGTGGCGCGCAGATATTCTTGAACGCGGATGGCTTTGTCATACGCTGAGGCCGCACCTTGCACCAGACGCGCCGCTAAATCTTTCACGCGTTGCGGCACACTGTCAGGCAGCTGCAAATAACGCGTGACAATCTCGGGCGGATACGCAGCGGTATCGGCTTCTAATTCCTGCGCAGAAACTTTAGGCACCCACGACGTGATTTCATATCTGGGTAGGCGACCCCGTGGCAAGATCGCAGTGGCATCCTCGGGCGCGGCTTGCAGCGCAGCGTCTTTGCTGGCAACAGGCTGACCGGCGGCGAACAAGCGATTGTCTTGCAGCGAAACAATTTGAAATTGCTGAGTCAAGGCATAGCGACCGGGTGCGACCAAGTCGATGGATTCGGGCTGCGGTGCAGCAACACTGACGTCGAGCTGTTCCCAGCCGGCGCCCGTGTACCGATCGTAGATCGCGCCCCGCCAGTAGTGCTGTTGCGTAGGCGGCTTCGCGACGCCGTTGCTCTCCATGCCCGAGGGCGCATCGCTGGTCGTGACGTAGAAGATTGTTTCGGTGGATTCGGGAAACGGATCGCCTACATAGCCCATGCTGGGCACAAAACTGGCCGTGTAATCACCGGTGGGCTTGACTTGAACGACGCTGGGCGCAGCGGGTTTTTCGGCAGGCGGCGGAGGCGGGCGTAGTGACTCCATGAAGCGCTGCATCGAGTTGCGCCATTCAGGTGTGCTGACACCCGCTAATAGAATCACCACGACCGATAAGATCGCGGCGGCGGCTGTCCAGTCTTCGCCGATGAGATCAGGAAAGCCCACCTGGCGTCGATCCCAATCGCGGACAGTATAAGTGAACGCGGTGCGCGCCATTAACAGCACACTGCCCGCGATGAACCAGAGCGGCACTGACGGCCCAGCTTTTCCGAGGCTGGTGTGATAGGCGATGAGCGCCGCAATCGGTAACACGCCGCGCAGCGCTCGTTTACGACGCGCGACACACCACATCAGCCAGACCGCCGCATTCCACATGGCAAAAACATTCAAGAACAAAAACAGGCGCGTGGTGGGAAAGTAATTCGTGGTCAGCCACTGCGCGTCATCACGCAGCGCTTCCAGCACAGTGAGTGTGCGCGCGTTCATCAGCCAGATCGTTTTCTCGAAGGACTGCGCGGTGAGCAGCTTTGCTTCGGGCAACACTCGTCCCACCACCAGCAGCGCAAACCCCAGCGACGTGACGAGATCGACGATCAGCGCGGTGCGCCCGCGAAACCGTGCCGAGGCCAGCAGCAAGCCGTACAGCACGCCGCAGATCGCGGCCGAGACCAGCACGTTGGCGTCGCGCAGCCAATCGGCCGCGGCGATCACTTGCAGCCAAGCGACTACGACCACACTGACCAACGCGCCAGTGATCCAGCCCTGTTTGAGTTGATTCCACGCAGTGTCACGAAGAGTGTCGATCATAGTTGTTGAATGCCTAAGCGCCACGCGGCGTCTGCATCACCACCACGCGTCCTGTGCCCAACGTTTTGAATTCCCAGCGGCGCACCGCGCCATACGTGCCCGTCGCCGGTCGAATATCCTGGCAACGCACAATATGCGTGGGCACACCCTGCTCGGCCAACATCGAGCGGAAGCCCTCGGCCCCGATCGAGCCACCGAACGACATCGGATCGAGCAGCACGACTTCGACGCCGCCCATCCGCGATCCCCCGGATAGATGCGGGAGCGCCTTCATCCATTCCGCATCGAGCGACGGCGTCAGGATCACCGACGAATCACGCAGAGAAACGATCGAGCGCGCGTGCACCAACGTTTCCGCCAGAGGCCGATCGGGTGTTGAACGCGCCAACGCCAGCGCGCGCAGAATCGTCCACAGGTGCGCCGATCCGGCTTGCGGCAAAACCGTGTGGCTATGCGCCGCGTCCAGAATCACGCCCACGGCCAGATGCTGATCCAACAAGCGGGCGGCGATGGTCGCCGTGAGAATGATCATCTTTTCAAGCGAGGAGTCCGCGCCCTCACCTAGCTGCACCGTCGCATCAAGATCAGGAATCAACCACATCGTCGCTGAGGCTTCCGGCTCAAAGACCTTCACAAACAAATCGTCGCGCTTGGCACTGGTGCGCCAGTGGACGCGCTGCAGCGCATCGCCCATGACGTAGGGGCGCGTCGACATGGCGCTGATGGTTTCCGCCGACACAGGCTGCCGCAAAGGGGCGCGATCGCCGATCGCCCGGCGCTGTTGTGCGATCTCCGGCGGTAAAGCTACTAGCGGCGGATACACCACAATCTCGGTCTGCTGCCGATAAGCCTGTCGCGCCTCAAAAATTCCAAAGGGATCGCCCAGCCGTACCTCCCACGGGCCGAGGGCATACACACCGCGCTGCGAGCAGCTGGTATGCAAGCGCCACTGCTCCGTCTTGCGCCCACCCACGATCCGCACGCCCGAGATCGAATAGCCAGGCGCCGTGGAGCGATCGACGAACTCCGCCCAGATCACGGGCAACATCGATCGGTTTTCAAGCGCCACCAGCTCTTCCAGTTCATCGCCCACTTGCACGGCCGAGTAACGCAGCACGCGCTGGGTGGTCACGCGCTTAGCAAGCGAGCGCGTCCATCCGTAACCGATCAGCAGCAGGCTGCCCAATGTGACAAGGCCCGTCATCACGAGCGGATTGGGCATGAAGATAAACCACGCCAGCAACACCAACCACGCAACGAGAAGGAGACGCTGCCGCAAGTGAATGCTGACATCGCACTCAGGGCGCGCAAAGCGCCACAGGCGTGTGATTCGATTCGGAACTCGTCGCGCAATTTTCATATTCGGTGAAAGTCGTCGTGCTCATCATGCCCCGCGCAGCGTGCCGTTATCGGGCATCCAATACATGACGAGCAACGTTGGCCAATGATCAACTGGATTCCCGCCAACAACACGCGGGAATGACGCTGCCGCGCCCGACATTGATCACGCACCACGCACTACGCACCACGCATGACGTTTCCCGTATCGGGCAGCGGCACACGCTGCAACAGATCGGCAATCACGCGTTTGGGCGTCACCTGCTTCAAGCGCGCCGAGGGATTCACCATCACGCGATGCGCCAGCACCACTTCGGCCAGCGCCTTGATGTCATCGGGCAGCACGTAATCGCGGCCATGCACCGCCGCCCACGCCTGCCCCGTGCGGAACAAGCCCAGACTGCCGCGCGGACTCGACCCGAGATAGAGGCTGTCATTTTCGCGTGTGGCGAAGGTGATATCGACCACATACTGCTTCACGGCTTCCGAGACAAACACGTGCTTCACGGCTTCTTGCAACGCCAACAGTTCATCGTCCGAGACGACGGCATTCAACGTCGCGAGCGGATGCGCGAACTGCTGTTGTTCGATCATACGAATCTCTTCACGCTTCGACAGATACCCCAGGCTCACGCGCAACAGAAAACGATCGAGCTGCGCTTCAGGCAGCGGAAAAGTGCCCTCGTACTCGATCGGGTTCTGGGTGCCGATGACCAGAAAAGGCTGCGGCAGCGGATGCACCACACCGTCGATCGTCATCTGGTGTTCTTCCATCGCCTCCAGCAAAGCCGATTGGGTTTTGGGCGTGGCCCGATTGATCTCGTCGGCCAACACGATCTGTCCCATGATGGGGCCGGGGCGAAACTCAAACTGGCGGGTCTGCGGATTGAAGATCGACGAGCCGGTGACATCGCTGGGCAGCAGATCGGGCGTGAACTGGATGCGGCTGAAGGTGCAGCCCAGCGACTGCGCCAGACTGCGCGCCAGGATCGTTTTGCCTACGCCAGGCACATCTTCGATCAACAGATGGCCCTGACACAACAAACCGATCAAGACCAGTTCCAATTCGTGGCGCTTGCCGACGATGACGGTTTCCAGATTGTCGACGATCTTCTGAGCCTGGGTCTGCACTTCGAGGGCGGTGAGCGGCATGTGGGAAAAATCCTTTCGCGGCGAAGTATCGCGCACCATTGTAGCCCGTCCATGCGCGAGGCGCAACTGCCAACCGTGCTACAATTGAACGTGCAATATCACAAGCTGATCAACGACGTGCCGCCTAAAGATCGCGACATCGCCATGGTGTTCCAGTCGTAGGCGTTGTATCCGCACATGGACGTGGCCGCTAACATGTCGCTCGCACTAAAGGTGATGAGCTCTACGCCCAGAGCGAGACGCTCCGGCTACGCATTCCGCTCGATCGGCACACGGCGCTGAAAGACTACGTAGGGAAATCGATCGTGGTGGGGCTGCGGCCTGAAGACATCTATGACTCGGCGTATGCCGCGCCGGGCGTCAAAGCCGCGACGATTGAAGCCAAAGTGGACGTAACCGAATTGATGGGGAACGAAATCTTCTTATACCTGCTCAGCGGTGCGCATTCATTCGTCGCGCGCGTCGATCCGCGCAGCCGCGCCTGTGTAGGCAACACCGTGGCGCTGACCATCAACCTCGACAGGCTGCACTTCTTCGATAAAGAGACCGAGCGCGCGATTCGTTGATTAGCGCGTCCAGCTCACCGATCCGCCGATCCCCTCGTTGATCAATTGAATGAGGTTACTACCATCGGGTCGCATGACAAACAACCCTGTGATGCTAGTAAAGGCAACGTGTTGGCCGTCGGGCGCGAAGTCGGCATACAGACCGGTGCCGTTGATGTGAGTCAGTTGCTGGGCCTTACCACTCTTGATCGACACACTCCACCAATCCGACGGGACAGTATGAGCTTCGGCGACTTGCACACCCAATAACTGATCCAGCCACGATAAGCTGGAAACTTGCGGCTCGCCTACGGCGCTGAACAAGATTGTTTGGCCATCCGGCGAAAACAAAGGCGCGTCGACGGCAAAGAAAGCACCGGCGGGCATGACCAGTTTAGGCTGGCTGCCGTCCGCGTTG
The DNA here is from genome assembly GCA_003154115.1 of Anaerolineae bacterium. Classification (GTDB taxonomy): domain Bacteria; phylum Chloroflexota; class Anaerolineae; order Fen-1058; family Fen-1058; genus Fen-1058. The sequence continues at coordinate 23,167 of PMCF01000420.1, read as the reverse complement.
GCCATGTATAAGTCGTTTGAGTTCGTCGACGGCACAAAGGAGACGTAAGCCAACTTCGATCCATCCGGCGAGAGACGCGGCCAGAAGGCGCTATCGAGAATCTTCTCCGGCTGCCCCCCGGGATAAGCCACGCGTTCCAAATCATATTGGTAGTTGGTATATTTGCGGCCGCCGCTGAGATCAGGAATCAGATGCGAGTAGTAAATGTATTTGCCGTCCGGCGACCAGACCGGATTGAAAAAATCCTCTTTGGGATCAGCGCGTTTGAGCAACACCTGGGGCGCGGTAGATCCATCGGCGGGCATGACATACAAATCCGTGTTAACCGATTGCAACGCCGGATCTTCAGGCGGCGCGTAAGCCATCACCAGCTGTTTGTCATCCGGTGACACCTGCACCGCGCTGACAAAAGCGTTACCCGGCGCATCGAACAAGATGGATTTCTGACCCGAAGCCAGATCGAGCTTAATGATCTGCCGTGGAATTTGCACGTAGATCAAGTGTCCGCCTAACTTTAAGCCAGCCCACGCCGGTGGCGTCGACGATAATCCCGACTGACCTGGCGTCGCCAGATCAGGGACCGGGGTGTCCATGATGTAGATCGACTCAGGCGGCTTGTGCGTTGGACCCGATAGATCGATCGAGCAACCGGCGAGCGCTAACAGGCTCAACATCAGCAGCGTCTTTGTCATTCGTTTGATCAAGGCCATCTCTCTTTCGGTCATCCTCATCACGGCGTGCTTCTCGGCGCGAGCGTGCGGATAAAATTGACCACATTCCACCGGTCGTCATCACTCAGCGCCTGGCGAAACGGCGGCATCACCGAACCCGGAAAGCCATTCGTGATCCATTCAAACAGCTGGCCGTCGGTATGAACGCCGGGAACCGCGTGTTGAGTCAGATCGGCGGGGCGTGGATTGAGCGTCAACCCGACCGGCCCATCTCCCTTCCCGGATTCGCCATGACACGGCACACATTTCTCGTCAAAGATGCCTTTACCCGCCGCGACAGATGCAGCATTCGGCGGGTTCGGATTGATCGGACCGGTGGATTCGATCGGGGTTTGTGCGAAAACGATCGTGCCGATCAACACCAACGCCAGGGCCGGCGTCAACTCGATCGCAATCAACGGCCCGCGCACAAACTCAAAACGGCGAAAGGCGAACATGTACATCAACGCCGCGACAAACAACAAGCCACCAGCCAAGCGATTCCACGGTAAATTCGCCGAAGATCCTGTTGCACTCAGCGAAAAAGTAAAATCGGCATAAGCGTCGAAGTGATCGGCCCGCCGCACGACGACTTGCACTTGCCAGGTGCCGGGCAGACTGAGATAGGCACCCTTAATCGAATACTCACCGTTGCCTTGTCCGCTCAATTGCGCCTGACCGGGCGCGATGTCGCCATTCGCAGAGGTAAACCGCGCTTCTACGTTCTTGACGTTATCGACGGGCTGCCCCTGCGAGGTTAATTTGACGGCAAAGGTATTCACGCCCACCCGCCCCGGCGCGATGTCAAGCGCCAGGTTGAGATCGTCAACGTCGGCGGCCGCGTTGAGATCGGAAACGTTGGCGGTGAGGCGCGCGGGCGGCAGCGACGTCAACACGCCCACACTCAACAGTAGCGTCACGCCCAGTATGACCTCACTCGTCACGATGCAGCGAAATCGATCCGCCCAACGCGAGGGAGTCGTGGGTAGCGCGGCAGCGCGTTTGAGTCGAGGCGTGATGATCAGCAAATTGATCGCGCCCAGACCAATCATCGACAGCGCGATCAAGAGCTTGACGATCAAGGCCTGACCGTAGAGTGTAATGACTAACGCATCGATGGTGCCGATCCGCAGCACGGCTGAATACACGCCGGTCAAAACCAGCGTTGCCACACTCATGAGGGCTAAAGCCGAAAAGCGTGGAATAAGTTGCGCCGTGAGGCGCGTGCGGAGAACGGGATCGATTTTGCGCAGCGACCACACACCGAGCACAAAAGATATCAGGCCGCCCACCCACACTGAAGCGGCCAGCAAGTGCAGCGCGTCGTCGATGACGGGCAGAGTCGGTTGTGGCTCACCTGCGGCGTGGCTGCCTAAGCTGATCGAAAGCAAGAGCAACAACGCAGCGCCGAACATCAACCCCTGTTCGCGCCGTGATGTCTGTAGATACGTGATATTGCGCAGCACTAATCCGATCAGCACGAACGTCAATGCCAGGCGTGCGATCCAGAGAACGCCATAGCGGGTGGCAAAGAGCACGCCATTCGTCGCTGTGTCCCAGGGCGCAGCGATCTCGGCTCCGCTCGCTTGTCCGGCTTGAACCAGTAAGCTGATGATGCTGGCGACGATCAAGCCGATCAGCGCCAAGTTCGATAAGCGCTGCCAGGGCGGTTGGGCTACATCCCGATCGATCTGGGCAGCTCGACGCGCCGGTTGCCAGACGCCGGCACTAAAGAGCAGGCTGCCCATGATGGTCATGGCCGAAAGATACTGCAACCACTTGGCGACGACTTCGCCGATCGAGAGCTTGATTTGTTTGCCGGCCTGTGTTGCGTCAGCTAATGCGGCAGCATCGACGTTGCCGACGGCGAATGGATATGATCCCTGTGTGACGTGACCATCTGTGGCGGAGAGCGCCTTCCACGAAACGGTATAGATTCCGTCGGGTAATGAGCGAAGTGACACAGTGAGGTGCGTCGGATCGGCGGAATCAACTTGATGGTCGCCGCTATCGACGGGTTGCCCGTTGGAGTCAAGAACCTTGATCGTGCTGAAAACCGGATCAACCGTTTCGCTGAAAAACAACTCGACCTGTGCTGGCGCGCGATCAAGCACGGCGTTAGCTTCGGGTATCGAGCGCATTAGCAACGCATGCGCCAGAACAGGCACAACTGCTAACCCGAACAGCACCAGAAATGCCAGCGCGAGAGAGCAACCTTTTTTCATCTTAAAACAGCTTCACGGCTCGCTACTGACACGAGCCGTGAAGCTGAAACCTCAATTCACACTACGACTTGCGGCCTCGTAACAGCGCCAGGCCGCCCAACAGAACGCCGATGACGCCCACGACCAGTGCGATCAAGGCCGTCGTATTCGCTGTGCTCACCGCACTCTGCGCCTGGCTGACGGACTGACTGATGGTCTGTGCATCCAGCACCGGCTCAGGAAATTGCAGACTGCTTGCCGGGATAACTTCTTCGATGTCGGTGCTTGTCATGACATCGGTCTGCTCGATCTGCCCCGACAACTTTACCGTGTAAGTGCCGCGCCGGGTCGGAATGAAATCGGCCGCATATTGTCCGGGCTGATCCTCGCTCAGCGGCCGCAGTTCCAACTGGCGATCTTTACCACCGGTGCTCACGGTGACGTTCAAGGTGCCGACACCTTCGACCGGCTTGCCCGTATCGTCGTTCGTAATGCTGATGAAGACGGCGTTCTTCTCACCCACGATCGGCGGTTCGTCAACCCAGCCGACTTCCACCATATAGGGTCCAACTTTGAGCGATGTATGCGCGAGCGCAATTGAGGTCACGGCCAAGGCCAGCAGTCCCCCGACGATCAGCGCTCGCGCCAGCAACTTTGCACGCATGACTATATCTCCTCTGTATGAGTTTGTTTGGATGGATATGCGAAGACCTTTGGTCAGGCACGCGGAGGGTGCTCAGGCGGATCGAGAAAAACAGCGCGGGCAATCACCGCCGCTTCCGCAGGGCGGCTGTGCAGCGACGGGCGATTGGCCTCCCAGAAAATCACACTGGAGTAGGCAACGGCACAACCATCAAGTGCTGCGGCACCTGTGGTCGGCAAGCCGCCACTGCTGGGATGTTCGTGCGGCGGATGATGCGGATGTCCTGGAAGCGTGCGGCCATCAGGCAGCTGGCCGTAGCGTTCTGCATCGATCTTGGCATGCAATGACGGATCGATCAACCAATAATAACTGAGGCCGGGTTGAACGAGCGCCAGCCAACCACATACGATCAGACACACGAACGATCGAGCCAAGCCGCACACCGGTTGGCGATATTGTGGCGCACGCTTGGTAGACACCATTTGAGTATTTGCTGCTAAAACTGGATGAAGTAAACACCGCTTTGGCTAGAAGCGCTAAATGATTAGGGTGTGGCTAAATCTGGTTGAGCCGTAGGGGCGACCCTCGCGGTCGCCCGCATTTGGACAGGCGCAAGGCCCTGCCCTTACATTGGCGATCAACTGAGTTTAGCCACACCCAAATGATTATAGCATCCCCGGGCGACGATTGAGGTTAGAAAACAGTCAGGGTGAACGAGTCCGTGCTACGCCGACTCGCGGCCTATTACGCGGCACGCATTAGGACTTGGGAATGAGCCTGATCTCGAAGAGTTTGGGCCAGAGTTTGCCAGTCACAAACAGCCGATCGTGTTCGGCCTCATACGCGATGCCGTTCAACACGTCGACCGAAGGCTGGCGATCGGCAGGATTGAGCAGTCCAGCGAGATCAATCCAGCCGATCACCCGTCCGGTCTCCGGATCAATGCGTGCGATACGATCGGTCTGCCAGACATTCGCCCAGATTTCACCACGAACATATTCAAGCTCGTTGAGGTTGACCACCGGTAGGCCCTCAGCGGTGACGGTGATCCGCCCTGTTTCCTGGAAGGTATTCGGATCTAAGAAATGCAAGGTGGGCGTACCGTCACTCATGATCAGCCGGATGTCATCATGAGTGAGACCCCAACCCTCGGCCAGATAGTTGAAAGTCTTGAGTAGCTTGAAACTGGCCTTGTCGTAAACAAACCCGATGTGTGATTTCCACGTCAGCTGGATAATGTGATCGCCCCACACGGTCACGCCTTCACCAAAATACGCGGGGGCCAGCGCCAGATTCTGCAACACTTTGCCGCTCGCCAGATCGACCCGCCGCAGCGATGACTGACCATTCAAGCCGGTGCCTTCATATAAGACCCCGCCATCCATCACCAGTCCTTCCGTGAAAGCCGCTCGATCATGAGGATAAGAATTGACCACCGTGAAGGTGTAGACCGGGATGGGTTGAGGCGTGAGGCTGCGGACAGGCGCGGTCGCGGTTGCGATCGGCGAGATGATACTGACGAAAGGCTGGGTGGGCGTCGCCGTAGGCATGCCCGCACAAGCTGCTAAGAGCACCGCGATTCCCAGCGTGACCGAAATCGCCCGCATGAACCGTAATATTCGACTACCAGTTTTCATATCAATTTTGGATTCGTCCCGTGTGACTTGAGTATCGCTGCAACAGTGCCGCATGATACTTCGCCACTTCGACTCCGCTGGACGTGATACCCCTGACAGCGTTCATCGAATGCCGCACATCCAGGTCGTCAAAATCGCCGCGGTCGATCAGGCTCTCGCCTTTCTCCACGGCCTGCCACCCTAATCATCTCATCGATTCTCCACTGGATAGCGGGTTAGGCGCGCGTTGCAATGAGATCAGTCGCGCTGAGGGTGCTCGGCCGGTTCGTGTCCATGTTCCCGCTCGACAACGGCCAGACTCAAATGTTGATCGCGCAGGGTCAGGACAATGCCAAACGTTTCGAGCAACATTTCCGGTGTCAGTATCGCTTGGGGTACACCGCACGCGATTACCCGTTGCGCCAGTAGCATCACGCAATCACACCGTGCCGCTTCTTGAATATCATGCGTGGCGGTGATGATCGTCGCACCGCGCGCGATTTCAGCGCGCATCGCCTGAGCGTAGATTTCGCGGCCGCCGGCATCCAGGCCCGCGGTCGGCTCATCCAGCACCAGTAGTTCGGCCTGGCGCGCCAGCACCTGGGCCAGATAAACCCGCTGCTGCTGGCCCCCCGACAGTGAGCGGAGCGGCACATCGGCCAGTTGTCTCACCCCCATCGTCTGCATGGCCGTCAGCACCAGCTCGTCATCTTCGTGCGTCATGCGACCTAGCAAGCCGCGCACCGGGAAACGCCCCATGCGTACGACGTCCACCGCACGCAAAGGCAGCACAAAACCGGACGCATGGAATTGGCTGAGATAAGCGATGCGTTTAGGCGCATTTCCCGGTCGCGTGCCGAGCACGTCGATCTCACCCGCCAGGGGCGGCTGGAGGCCGACGATCGTTTTGAGCAGGGTGGACTTGCCTGAGCCATTGATGCCCACCAAGGCGAGCGATTGACCGGCGCCTAACTCCACGTTGATGTCCGCCACGATCGAGTTGTGATCATAGCCAATATCGAGATGATTGGCACGCAGCCGCAATGGGTCAGCGTGAGGGTTGCTCATGCGGACGGCAGCTCCACCTGGCGTGCACGTCGGCTACGCGCATTCTGTACGAAGAAGACGGCGAAGAAGATCAGGGTAGCCGTCAACACGATCGTCGAACCCGCGGCCAGATTGAAATGATAACTGGCGAGCAGCCCAATGTAGACTGAACTCAGACCGAAGATCGCGGCCCAGGCCATCATCGACTCGATGCGGCGGGCAATCAGCGCGCCCGCACCCGCTGGCGCCAGCAGCATCCCGAAGACCAGTAAGGTGCCGACCGTCTGAAACGACACGATGATCGTAATGGCAATCAGCGCGAGCATGATGTTGTGATATCGCCGCGCCGAGAAGCCGGCCACCTGGGCTTGTTCCGGGCTGAAACACAACAGCAGAAAAGGCCGGGCGCAGACGGTGGTCGTGATCGCAACCGCGATAGTGGCAACCAGCTGGATCGAGATCGCTTGCACATTGATGCCCAGGATTTCACCGAACAGCACGCGCACGAGATCGCCGTTGAAGGAGGTCGAGCGTGAGACGATGACGACGCCCAAGGCCAGCATCCCCACAAACAACAGGCCAATTGCCGTGTCGGACGACAGGCGCGAGCGGTGCGTGATCAGGCTGATGCCGCCAATCATCACCACGGCTCCGGCCGTAGCGCCCACAATGCCGGGAATGCCCAGCAAGATCGACACAGCAATGCCGGGCAGGACGCCATGCGCCAACGCGTCGCCGATGAAGGCCAACCCCCGCAGGACGACAAACGTACCGACAATCGCGCACGCGATCGACACCAGCCCACCGGCGAGGAGGGCTCGCAGCATAAACTCATTGGACGTAAACGGCATAATTAACGCATCCATCTCAACCTCGATCTCAAAACAAACTGGTAGGGCAGCGTACCGCAGTGATCGACTCCGTCTGCCCCACCCATATCCGCTTGATCCTATTTCAATCCATCGACAATGACTTGAGCAATGTTCCGCAGAAAGGTGAAGTACGAGCCATCCGCCGGCAGGCTGTGGGTTGTCAATTCAACCACCTTTACGCCGGTCTCTTGACCAATCGCTTCGGCGACGGCCGGTGGCGTGCCCAATTCCGTAAAGATGGCCTTCACTTGGTTGTCCTGAATCAACTTCTTCAGCGCCGCGAGATCAGATGCCGAGACCTCGGCCTGGGTGGTGATACTCGGAATGATCGCGCCGACCAACTTGAAACCGAATCGCTGCGCAAAATACCCCATCGATTCATGGCCCGTGACGAGCTTGCGATTGGCGTCGGCCAGGCTCTTGACTTTATCAGAAACTTCCTGATTCAGGGCATCGAGTCGGCCCTCCAGGTCTTTAGCCCGATCGGATAGATCGATCCCGAGATCGGTTTTAATCTGAGCGGCCAACGCTTCAACGACCGCCTTCATATCAACCGGGTCCATCCACAAATGCGGGTCTTCCGCGCCCACCGCCTGATCGGGATCGCCGCTGGGCAGGCCTTCGCCCTCGCCGACTTTGCGAACTGTAATGTGCTCAGACGCGGTGAAGAATCTGACGCCGGCGTCATGCGCTTGTTGCAGCGTCTTTTCCATCCCGCCTTCCAGGCCCAGACCATTCTGCACGATCAAGTCGGCCTTCATGATGACTTCGATGTCTTTGGCTGAAGGTTCCCATTCGTGCGGGTCTTGTCCGTTCGGCATGGAAACAACGACGTTAGCCTTATCTCCAACTAAATCCTTCACGATCGATCCAAGGACGGAATACGTCACGACAATCGTCTTCGTGGACGATGCTGCTGCGCTCGACGGCGGGGCCTGAATCAGTGCAGGACCCGCCGGAGTAGCACAGGCGGATAGGGCGGCGGTTATCAACAGGATCACAACTATTCTTCGGATCATTGTCGTTTTCCCCTTTCTTAGAATGCTCGCGCCTTGATCGGGGTCGGCGGGCATGCTACAATGACCCTCGCAAAGCGCGGCTTGATCGCTGGCTTTTGCATTGAGCGAATCGGTCTGACCACCGGTTCGCTCTTCTCGTTGAACGTTACTTCTTCTTTTGACACTTCGGGCACAGCCCCACCAGTTCTAACCAGTGCTGTTGAATGGTGAAGCCCGTCTGCTCGGCGACGCGCTTCAACAGCGCAGCCAGATTGCAATCTTCAAACTCGATCGTTTCCTGACAGCGACTGCAAATCAGGTGATGTCCATGTTCTGCCGCCGCCGGAGCAAATCCTTCGCAGCCGTCCTCCAGATGCACACGCCGAATGACACCCATCTGCTCCAGAATTTCCAGCGTGCGATACACCGTCGTCAGGCCGAGGTCGGGGCACACGCGTTGGGCCTGCGTGAAGACGTCGGCCGCGCTCAAGCGCGTATGAGCGTGTGTGACCACTTCCACCACCGCCTTGCGTTGGCGGGTCAGTTTGTAGCCCTGCTGGCTGAGTTGAGTGTTGAGCGTATCTAAATTGAGGTTCATGGGACTTTCTCTAATTGAAAATTGTTTTCAATTAGTACGCCAAGATTGTACACGCTCAGGCAAGGGCTGTCAAGGCAACAACGGGAGAACAGACACCTGCGGTGCACGAAGTCCCCATCTTGTGGGGGAATGCTCCCGTAACCGAATGGATTTAGAAATACGACGCGGCGAGGTAGCGCTGTGTGAAATCAGGACAGGTGGTCTGTCCCGTCGTGATAGCGGCGCGGCGCCCCACCGACGGCGGAGCGACTTCGCAGGATCTGGTCATGGTTAAGCGACAGTGTTTTCCAACACCAACACACCGCTGGCAATGGTCACGCGATCGCCGTGGTGCAAGGTGAAATCAGCGGGAAACGCGAGCGGCACGCCGAGCATCAAAAATGCGCCATGCGGAAAACTCATCTCCCGATAGAGCCACGCGATCCAATCGGCCACCTGCGGCTGATCAACACTCAGCACCGCTTCGCCGCGCAAGACCGATCGGGTTTCACGCACAACCTCAAGCGTGATGGACAGTACCGGCAGTATGTCATCATCCATCAACTGAAGCGCCGGGCCTAACGCGCAGGCGCCATCGTAAATCTTGGCTTGTGGTAGATCGCCAAGGTCGCAGGCCGTCACATCGTTACCAAGTGTGTAGCCAACGACCTCTTGACGCTGATTGACGATCAGCGTCACACACGGCTCAGGCACGTGGCGGGCGCTGTCGGCACGAATGCGAATGGGGTGCTGCTGACCCACCGCGCGCCAGCCGATAGACTTGAAAAACAACGCGGGCCGTTGAGGCGCAGCTAGCCGATCGGGATTTCTGACGAGCCAAACTTCGTGCGTCATTTCCAGCGGTGCGAGGAATGATCCATTGACCAGATCAGGCGTCGTCGTGTGTTCGACAAACGGGCGGAGGTCTTCACGCTGCATCGCCAGCAGCATACGCAGATCGAAGAGTTCCGCCAGAAAGTGATCATTGGCCGCCCAGCGTGGGCCGCGCGGAGTTGGATGTCGCGTGAGAAGCATCGCCGGATCAGCGCCCTGCCCGCGCAGCACCAGGTCGGCATCGATATTCAATTGCCAGTCGCGCGCCACAGATTGATCATTCATCGGCTACGACCAAACTCTTTATTCCACCGCCCCGGCCTCGTCGTGCGCGCGCACCTGCTGGAAAAACCGGATAAAAGAAAAACACTCCGCACCAGTAATGGCACGGAGTGTTTTATCATAGGATGTTAAGTCGTCGCAGCGCGGCTGATATGGACGCGCAGCGTGCCCTACTGAAAATCCGGATAAGCCGCCAGCACCGCTTCCAGCGTCGCACTATCCGGTGCGAGCAACCACAGGGTGCGCTTATCCTTCACAAAGAGACAGCTAGTTTGGTGATTGGCTTCCCAGCAATTGCCGCTCGCCCGATCGAGTTTCGCGCCGCGATAGCGTTCGTCGAGATACTTCAACAGCGCCTGCTTGAATTCGGTGGCATCACGCGGCGTGTCCCAGACCCATTCGGCGGCCAGCACGGTCTGACTGATTGGGTCGTTGTAGTAGACTTGATAATGATCGCCCCCCCAACCGCGCGAGGCGGCCAGTGACGTCTTCTCGTCGAGCTGCGCGGCCATATCGGCGCCCGCCCGCAAGACCAGGTAGGTGGTCCATTCCCCCAGCACGTTGTCGTCGATCAGACGCCAACCTGAGCCCAGCGTATCCGTCAACGGTGGAGCGGCGACTTCGATCGGCTGCTCATCCGCAAGATATTTTTCAGGATGCAAGATCTGTTCGGTGCTGGCAGGCAGGTTCGTGTAAGCCTTATTGACCGTGGCCCAATTGCCACGCTGGTGAAGATACTGCACAAACTCCAGGCCAGCAGTATAAGGAAAGGCCAGATCGCGGCTGACGTAGGGCGGCGGATAATCTTCGGGCAGCGTCTGGCTCGGCGGCTGATAGCGGACGATGTCTTGGTAATCCAGTGGACCGGCATACTGCTGGAGCCATTCCTGCATCAACAAGGTGGCATCCCCTTCCACCAGAGCCTTAATCGCTGCGCAGCGTTGATTGTTGCTGAGACAATCAGGATACACTCCCAATTGATCGATGTTGAAATGCTGATCGGTCAGGGCATGATCGTATTCGTGCGAGAACACAAAGCGTTCCAACCCATGGAAACTTGTGCCGATTACAAAGAGCTGCTTCAGCCACGGAATGTAGAACCCGCCGATGTTATCGGCCAGTCCATTCATGGCATACTTGGTCAAATCATACGTCGGCTTGATCAAGCCCAACGCGCTGAGGCTGCGCGCCAGATCGGGCAGCGTCTGCAAATAGCCTTCCTCGATCAGCATTTGCCTCAACATGCTTTCCACATCCATCTTGCCGATCAAGCGACGCGGTACCGCCGTGTCGCTCGACAAGCCGCGCAAGTCGGCCACTTGCTGTTCGATCTTATCCATTTGCGCGCCGGTGGTGGGATTCAACGTCGGATAAGGCGTGGCCGTGCGCGTAGGTGTCGCCGCGGGCAGCGCCGTAGGCGTCCACGTCGGAGGCAGCGTTCTCTCAGTTGGCGAGGGCGGCGGCGTAGCAGTGAAGACCGGCGTCGCCGTTGGCAAAGCCGCTACGGCGGCAGGCGCGGGCGCGCCTGGGGTCCGATTCAATGACGTAAGGACCAGCACGAAAGCGAGGCCGATCGAAGCGACGATCACCAAGGCCGTTACGCCGATGATGATGCGCTGCGACTTGGTCAAGCGCGCTTTGGACTTAGGCGCCGCCAGCGTGCGTTGCGCCGCGACACGCAGTGCATCGACTTCGGGTTGAGCGCTGGGCGCGCCGGGCGGCACAGGCCGATCGGGTTGAGGTGATTCCGCCTGCGGCTCGCGTGGTGTCGTGGCAGCGGCCACCGCCGGCGCACTCGGCTTGAGCGGTTGGATGCGCGGAGGAGGCGGCATGGTCGGCGGCGGCTCATCGGGCGGCGCTAACAAACGTCTCAAGCGAGTCTGAGCCTCGGCGTTGGCTGGATTGATTCGCAAAACGCGCTGCAGACAATCGATCTTCTGCTTCTGCTCCATCACGGCCTGACTTAACAACAGCCAGCCTTCTTCCGAGGCAGGAAATTGCCTCACGTATTCGGCGAGCATCGGCCGGGCCAACTGGGGCTGGCCGGCACGAAGGCAGGCTTGCGCTCGACGCAAGACATCATTGGTGGATTGGCTCATACACACTCCTGTTCAGGGATCAAGCACCACACAGAAAACTGTAAGACCTTGAAACTCGCTTCATCCCGTAGTCCATTCTATCATGCTCGCCAGTGTCCAGTAAGAATGATCGCCCCGCTTGCGCTATAATACAACCATATTGAAGGTTTGTCTGGCGCGAACTGCGCTGCTTCAGTTACAGTTGAATTACAGTTGGATAAGCGCTTCGCACCAAGACCAGGCGCCACCTGCACCGCAAAGTCAGCGTGACGCAACCCGCAGGAGAAACGCACATGACCGCTGAAACACACGGCGAACCGCTGGCGCTCATCATCGACGACGACGACAAGCTATCGATCATGTTTGCCGAGGCCCTGCGTCAAGCGGGGTTCAACACACAGGTGATTCACGATGGAGCGGAAGCGTTGGCCAAGATCCAGATGTGCCAGCCGGCGTTGATCATGCTGGATTTGCATTTGCCGCACGTTTCAGGAGATAAAATCCTGGGGGCAATTCGCCGAACAGAAAGTCTGGCGCAGACACGGGTGATCATCACCACGGCCGATGCGACGCTAGCCACGGCACTGCGTCAGCCAAGTGATCTGGTTTTAATCAAGCCGATTAGTATTTTGCAGCTGCGCGATTTAGCGAAACAGCTGCGCGCGGCCATCACGGCAACCGCCGATCAAGCCACGCGCCCCGGCAATGGCTGAATTGCCAAACGGGCCAATCTTTCAGCCCGTTGCGATTCTGCCGGGCGCGTTTCTTCTTTGAGGCTGTGCCATTTCACCTCACGGCCGCGCGACGCCGTTACAATGGCCTGCCACACCTCGCGATGTTTCACCGGTTGTCCATCTTTGGTGCGCCACCCTTGCGCGATCCAATTCTTCACCCAGTGCGTGGCCCCCTGCGCGACATAGTCGGAAGGCGTGTACACATGAATGATCGATCGCGGCGGTGCTGCCTCCAAGCCTTTTTGCGCGGCGAGCAAATGCAGCCGATTCGCTGAGGTGTGGTCCTCGCGGCCGCTCGCTTCGTGCGTCGTTTCCCCAGCACGAATGATCGCAGCCCAACCACCCGGGCCCGTCTGCCCCAAACATGACACGCCCGTAAAAACGTGCGCCGCCTGCGCGTCGTCGAGCGGCAAAGCCGATCGAGGGATCAGGCTTACCGCCAGTTGATCGACGCGCTCGTTGAGTGGATCGCCGGCATGACCTTTCACCCACACCCAGTCGATCTGATGCCGCTGCAACGCTTCATCCAACGCCTGCCACAAATCTTGATTGGCCACCGCTTTTTTATCGGCCGTTTGCCAGCCTTTGGCTTTCCAGCGCGCCAGATATTCGGTGACCCCTCTGTGCACATACTGCGAATCGGTGTGCAGCGTGACGCGGCACGGCTTCTTCAACGCGTTCAATGCGGCGATGACGGCCTGCAATTCCATGCGATTGTTGGTGGTGCGCGGGTCTGCGCCGGTCAGCACTTTTTCGTGCGCCGCCGCAGGCGCGTCAAAGCGCAGTATCGCCGCCCATCCGCCGGGGCCGGGATTGGGATCACAAGCACCATCAGTGTAAATGATGATCTCTGGCAGGGGTTTATCCATGTCGAATTCCACGTGGTGTCAACTTTCAGGAGTATAACGCAAAAGTGTTGGTGACCTTTGGGGTACGCTCCTGCTCCGCTGCGCGTGGACACATCCGGCGTCTGGTGGCGCTGGATGTGCCCCGCTTCGCGCAGCACAAGCGTGGCCGGGCAAGCGGCTCGATACGAAGTACGATGCAGTCACTCAAGTGCGTTAATCCGCACCGTACAGGGAAGCCTCGCGGCGAATCCACCGCGAGGCGTTTTCTTTCTTGTGCGCCACTTTCAACCGTCACATTTTCAGCAGAAGAGGTAGATAAATGGAATTCCCGGACGTGACGGACGTGACGGTTACAGTAGTGGGGGCGCTGAGCGCGCCGACGGTATTTGTCGCCGTGACGATGGCCGTATAGATGCCCGGCTTCACGTAAATGTGATCAGCCACGACCTTACTGCCCATGACGCCATCGCCAAAATTCCATTGATAGGCGACGTGGGTGCCGCTGCCGATCGTGGCCGAGAAAAACACCGTGAGCCCGGCCGCGATCGGGCCACTGTTGGCCGCACGCAAGTCCGTAATCGGCTCATCGTTCACCTGCTGTCTGATGCTTGTCGAGTCGCCAGCATTGGAATTGTTGTCGCCGCCATAACTCGCTTTAATGATGTGCGCTCCAACGCTCAACGTCGAGGAGATAAACGTCGCCACGCCATTCACGAGCGAGGCCGTTCCGATCTCGAGATTGGCGCCTTCCACGAAAGAGACCTCGCCAATGAGTAGGCCATAACTCGACGTGACCACCGCCGTCAAGGTGACAGGCTGCCCGTAGATCGACGGATTGGGCGAAGAAGTGAGCGTGACCCCAGTCTCAGCCTGGCCTATCTGCTGATCCAGGAAACCGGCGCTAGGATTAAAGTTGATGTCGCCGCTGTAACGGGCAGCTAGGCTATGTGGGCCGATCAACAGTGACGAGTTCGTGAAAGTCGCGCCACCATCGACCAAGTCACTTGTCCCAAGCACAGTCGAATTTTCAGTCAAGGTCACCACGCCCGTCGGTATGCCGCTTGCCGACATCACCTGTACGGTGAAGGTGATCACCTTTCCCAACGGCGACGGATTGGCCGACGAATTAAGTGTTGTTGTCGTATCAATTTTCAACACCGTCAGGCTGTAGACCTGTGTTCCGCCCAGGTAATTTGCATCGTGAGCACGCACCGTGAAGACGGAAGTTCCGGCCGAGGTTGGCGTGCCTCCCAACACGCCGCTGGCGCTGTCGAGAGTGAGGCCAGCTGGCAACGTGCCAGACACAACATCAAAAGTGTATGGCAGTTGCAGGCCCGTCGTGAACACAACGCCGATCGTTTGAGCATACTCCGTTCCAGCCGGCGCGTCCGGCAATGTGGTCGGCGTCAAGTCGACAACAGGCGCTTGCCCCCAGTTGTTCAAGCCCCAACAGGCGATGGTGCCGTCTACTTTCACGGCGCACGCGCTTGTCCAACCGACGCCCACTTGTGCAAAGGGGGTTGAGGTAGTAATTACAATCGGCTGCCCAGCAGTGTTCGCTCCCCAGCAAGTGAGTGTTCCATCCACTTTCACGGCACAGGTGTTGTCTCCGCCAGCGCTGACTTGCGCCCAGCCGCTGTTGGGGGGCGGCACGTTGATCTGCCCGTAGTTATTCTGCCCCCAGCAAGCTAAGGTCTGGTCCGCTTTCAACCCACACGTGTGATTGCCGCCGGCGTCGACCTGTATGAAGGGCATCGTGGTCGTCGGCACGGTCGTTTGTCCTTGGCCGTTTTCCCCCCAACACTGGATGTTACCCTCTGCATCCAGCGCGCACGTATGATATTGTCCAGCACCAACCTGCACGTAGGGCACCGTGGATGTCACCACATCCGTTTGCCCTTGGTAGTTGTTCCCCCAACAGATGACGGTTCCGTCTACCTCCACCGCACAGGCGTGAGTTTCACCAGCCCCAATCTGCACAAAGGGGAGGGTCATCGTGGGGACGGTGGTCTGCCCTTCAATCGACTTTCCCCAGCAAGCCGCTGCACCCGCTTCAGTCAAGGCGCAGTTGAAGAAGTTGCCCGCGCTGAGCTGCACAAAGGGCACCGTTGCCGTCGGCGGCGTGCTTTGTTCCCAGATGATATCATTGTCGCCCCAGCAGCCGAGTGTCCCATCGGTTTTTACGGCGCAAGCATGTCGATAACCCACGTCCACCGACGGGCGGTTGTTGACGTTGACGACGATCACGGGCGAGACGCTGCCAAGTAAATAAGGATCACCGCCGTACGTGGCGCTAATGGCGTGCGAGCCGGTGATCAGCGACGTGACGTTAATCACCGCTTTCCCGGCAGCGTTCAGGGTACCTGTGACAAGCAGAGTTGAGCCTTCTGTGATGGTCACGACGCCGATCGGCATCTCGAGCGCCGTAGTAGTGACCGTCACCACCAACAAGACGTTGTGACCGTACGCCACCGGGTCGGGCGTGGCGCGGATCTCCGTCGTCGTGTCACCGGGTGGACTCACTGTCATAGAGTAATAGTGAGTGCCGGCGATACTATTCACGTCAGCCGCCTGCACGACAAATCCATAGTCGCCCGCAGTGGGCACGCCGCTGAGCGTACCATTAGAGTAGAGCGTGAGGCCCGGCGGCACGGTACCCGAGATAACACTGAAGGAGTAGGGCACGTCGGTGCCATAGAATCCGCTGGCGGTGAGCGTCTGCAAGTACGGCGCGCCGATGGTGGCGCGCTGCAGTTCATCCGGCTGCATGATCACAATGGGCATGTTTTGCCCCCAACAGGCCAGAGTCTTGTTAACCTTTGTCGCACAGGTGGCATTCCAGCCGGCGCTCACCTCAACAAAGGGGCTGTACGTCGGTGGCACATCAGCTTGCCCTAGAATATTTCCGCCCCAGCACACCAGCATGTCACCGTCTTTCATTGCACAGGTATGGTTGTAGCCCGCGCTGACCTGCACAAAGGGCACGGTGGTTATCGGCACGTCTGTTTGGTTATCGGTGTTCAGGCCCCAACAGGCCACCGACCCATCGGTTTTCAAGGCGCACGTATGCGAGTCGCCGGCACTGACCTGTGCAAAAGGTACCGTGGTCGTCGGTACCGCCGTCTGCCCGTGGTCATTCAACCCCCAACAGGTCAGAGTGCCATCGGCCTTCAAAGCGCAGGAATGGTGGTAACCCGCACTAACCTGCACAAAGGGGATCGTCGCCGCCGGCACGTTGGTCTGACCATCGCCGTTTAAGCCCCAACAAGCCAGCGTGCCGTCCACCTTCAGCGCGCAGGTATGCTTGTAACCCACGCTGACCTGCACGAAGGGCACAGTGTTCGTCGACACTGTCGTCTGGTTCGAGTCATTGAGTCCCCAACAAGCGAGCATGCCATCTTCTTTCACCGCGCAGGTGTGCTTATAGACGGCGCTGACCTGCGCAAAAGGCACAGTGGTTGTCGGCACATCCGTTTGATGGTCCTCACCGTAGCCCCCGCAGCCCAGTATGCCACTGTCCCTCATCGTGCAGAAGTATCCGGCTCCCGTGACGACCGAAGGCCGATAATTGACTACCGTGATGAGGTCGGGCGCGCTGCTGCCATTGTGCGTTCCATCGCCACCGTAAATAGCGCTAATGACGTGCCACCCGATGTTGGGCGTTAGCGTGGGAAACGTCGCCACGCCGTTCACCAGCGTGGCCGTGCCCAACACTGTCGCTCCTTCAGTAAGAGTCATCACGCCCGTTGCAGACAGCGGAGCCACCGTCGCCGTGAAAGTAACCAGCTGTCCCTGAGTGGATGGATTGGGCGACGCCGTAAGCGTTATCGTCGTGGCCGTACTCGGCCGTGCGGCAACGCTGGACCCTGCGGCACGCTGCGCGTCGATCAACGGCAGGGCCGCCAGCGGCTGAACCGCCGACAAACTCAAACCGAGGGCCACGAGAATACTGAAGGTCACGAGAATACTGAGGGCTAAGTTACGCAACTGAGTTGGTGAAGTCGTCATGACATACTCCTTGTAGTGAGTCGATAAATTCTGCTGGGGTGAGGCATTCCACACGATATTCCTTTCAACCTCTTCATCTCTGGCTACCAATGATACGTCAATCTCGGTGATGCGTCTACTGCAAAGGAGTACTACAAGAGCGTGATACAATCGGCCCATGACCTTTGTGCCTCTGCGCGTCCATTCGCATTGGAGCCTGCTGGCCGGCGTCCCAACCGTGCCTGAGCTGGTGGCCCATGCTCAAGCCAATGATCTGTCTGCTCTGGCGTTGACCGATGCCAATACGCTGTACGGCGCGATCGAGTTCGTGCGCGAGTGCCGCGCGGCCCACCTCCACTCGATCCTCGGCGTCGATTTCACTTTCGAGCGTGATCACACGCTGGTGCTGCTGGCGCGCAACCTGGCCGGCTATGCCAACCTGTGCCGCCTCGTCACGCGGCTGCAAGCTGCATCCGATCGGGAAGCGGCGCTCCAACGGGGCCTGTCATTAGCGGATCTCATCAACCACAGCAACGATCTGATCGCGCTGAGCGATGGACATCAAGCCAGCGCATTGATCGAACATTTCGGGCGAGAGAATGTCTTCATCCGTCTGGAAGAACCTGAGGGACGTGAAGCGCCACAGCTGGCCGAACAACTGGGGGCGCCACTCGTTGCGACACCAGACATTCGTTATCTCGATCCGATCGATGCGGCGCGTTACCGCGTGTTGATGGCGATGCGCGCCGGACAACATCTCAACGCGCTGCCCGTCTTGCCCGATCGATCTTTCTGGCCTATCCCGGAATTCGAGCTCCGTTACGCCGCCTATCCGGCGGCTATCGAAAATACGCAACGCCTCGCCGAAATGTGCAGCTTCGATTTTCCACTGGGACAGTATCGCTTCCCCACGCTGGATATGCCGCCCGGTCGCACCTTACGATCCGAACTCGATCGGGCCGCGTTTGACGGCGCGCGACAGCGTTACGGCGAAATTACACCAGACCTTGAGGCGCGTCTGCACAAAGAACTCCACGTGATCGATACGCTGGGTTACGGCGCTTACTTTCTGGTGGTCGCCGACATCGTGCGGTTTGCGCGCGAACAGCGTGTGCCGGTCTCGCCGCGTGGATCGGCTTCGTCGTCGGTGGTGGCCTTCTGTCTGGGCATCCACGATGTCGATCCCATCGCGCACAATTTATACTTCGAACGTTTCCTCTCGCTCGAACGGCGCGATCCGCCTGACATCGATCTCGATCTGTGCTCACATCGACGCGACGAAGTCATCAACTATGTGTATCAGCGTTATGGCGCGGATCACGTGGCGATGGTCTGCACGTATGCCACGCTGCAACCGCGTTCGGCGCTGCGCGAAGTGGCAAAAGTGTATGGATTGTCAGAGGCCCGCATCGGTGAGCTGGCTCACGATCTACCGCGCTGGTGGCATCCCGCCATGCGCCAACAAGCTCAGGAAGCGCAGACTCAATTGATCGAGAAGGCGCGCGATCCGATCGAGCGGGAAGCGATCGAGATGAGTCAGGCGTTGACGGGTGCGCCGCATCATCTGTCCGTTCATCCCGGCGGCATCGTCATCTCCCCCGACCCGATTACGGATCTCGTTCCGCTGCAATATGCCACGAAGGGCTTGTTGATCACGCAGTTCGATCTGAAGAGTATCGAGCTGCTGGGCTTGGTGAAGATCGATCTGCTGGGTATCAGCGCGTTGACGGTCGCCGCCGATTGCGTTGAGTTGATCCAGCAGCGCCAGCCTGCTTTCACGTTGGAATCCATTCCAGCCGATGATGCCGCTACGAACCAGCTGTTGTCGGCGGCACAGACGATCGGGTGTTTTCAGATCGAAAGCCCCGGCCTGCGCTTCACGCTGCGCGAGCTCACCGCTAAATCGATCGGCGATTTGATCGTCGCGTTGGCGTTGTATCGTCCCGGCCCCTTGAAGGGCGGCTTGAAAGATGCGTTCGTGCGACGGCACCTAGGGCAAGAGGCGACTGATTATCTGCATCCCGCGTTGGAGCCGATTTTGCGTGAGACATACGGCGTGATTTTGTACCAGGAACAAGTGCTGCGCATCGCGCATGAAGTGGCCGGATTCTCGCTGGGCGAGGCCGATCTGTTGCGACGCGCCATGTCGAAGTTTCGCTCGGCGCATGAGATGACACGGCTGCGCGAGCAATTTCTCACCGGCGCAGAGCGTGTGAGTCACCTGGATTCAACCACGGCTGAAAAAGTGTGGGACTTGATGGCAGCCTTTGCGGGTTATGGCTTTCCGAAAGCGCACGCCGCCGGATACGCGGCGCTGGCTTATCGGTTGGCTTATCTGAAGAAACATTACCCGGCGGAATTTTTTGCTGCGCGCCTGGCCGTATGGGGCGGGTTCTACTCGCCGCGCGTGTACATGAGCGAAGCACGGCAAGTGGGCCTGACGGTGAGGCCGCCGCACGTCAATCACAGCGGCGAAGCGTTCACGCTCGATTCAGTCGATCGCCAGACGTTGTGGATGGGTCTGGGCCAGGTGCGCGAGTTGACTCACGCGACCGCGAACACCATTATTGCCCAGCGGCCTTTCACATCCCTGGATGATTTCTTGATTCGCGCCCGACCTTTGCAAGTCGAGGCGATCAATTTGATCAAGGCCAGCGCGCTGGACGGCCTAGGCAACAGCACGGATATGCTGGCGCACGTGCAGCACGCGCCCTGGCATGGACGGCATTCGGCGCAATTAAGCCTCGCGCTAGCGGAAGCGCCAGCGGCACTAGGCGCTGAACCGACTTTGGCCGAACGAGCAGCCTGGGAAATTGAAGTGCTGGGGTTAGGGGTGAGCGTTCAGCCGCTGCAACTCGTGGCCGAACATGCTACACGCGAGGATGTCATCAGCAGCCGCGCAATCGAGCAGCATCTCGATCGGGTGGTGAAGGTCCCTGGCGTGCGGCTCGCCGCGCATCGCTTCCGATCGGCCAACCAGACGATGATGCAACTCGTCGACATGGACGATCAAGACGGGCGGTATCAAGTCTTGTGGAGCGGCGAGGCGTTGCGCGAACAGCGGGCCTGGCTTAGCCGGCGCGAACCCGTCATCGTGCAGGGACGCGTGCGGCGCGATCGGCAGGGACAGGTGTTGATCGTGGGCGAGAAGATTAGGCCGCTGTAAATCGTGCGTTAGAGAGTGAAAGGCTCGACGGCGGGCAAAGAGATTCCTCACTCCGCTCGGAATGACACAGCGCTCCGTTCGGAATGGCACAGCCATCCATGCTCTTTAAGGCGCTGTACCGCTACAGATCGTGCACAGGCTGCTGGAGTTGATCGACGCATGACAATGATCGGCTTCGTTGTGCACCCAATCGAATCCGGCGGTGAGGGCCAGCGCGCACAACCGGGCGAACTTAGCCGGATCGGAGGGGTAGGTCACCAGATCAATTGAGCGGCCTTCAAAATGCAGCGAGTATTTGCGCGTCGGATCGGTCTGCAATGGATCGTGTTCCAGGATCGAATCATACGCGGCGGTCACCATGAGTTTGACATCACTGCCCCATTCGGCCCTGACTAACGCGCTCAAGCGAGTCAACGGCAGCAGCATGGCCGGATGCATCATCGCATCCTCGTTGGTGAGGGGCGGCGGCTTGTGCTGGCTAAAGACGATGTCCGGATCACGATCGGTGATGAGGTTCTTGTAGGCGCACGAATCGCGTTGAATGCGGCAGACCATCGGCCCGGCGGCTTCTGTTTCGGTCTGGGTGTAGCTGCAGCTCGCCGAGATGGTTTGCCCGGAGAGCAATTCGGTAAGGCCGCATTTGGGGGCGGGCGTGGCTGTGGCTGGTCCAGCTAATCCGCGAGGAACGGTCACCGTGGCGAAGGGACGCGCAGGCGGCGGCGAGATCTTAACGGCGACTTCAAGTTTGGCAGAAGGAGCGCAAGCACTCAGCACGGACAAGAACGTTATCAGCCAGAGCGCGGTGCAAGACAGCAGGACCCACGATCGAAAAAGGAACGCCAGCTGCGCTGCGACGCGGGACGTTCCTTTTTCTTGATAAGCATTAGCGGCAGGGCGCATAACGAGGCCGGGCCGGGAAGAGATAGATACATCCACGCAGCTGGCTTTCACGCAAGACACGACGTCATAAGGTGTTCAGACGCGGTTGGGGTCATTGTCTTTGGCAAATTTGGCTTGAAGGCCGGCCGACATCGTACAAAACCTACGCTGGCAAGATGAACCCACCAAAAACGATCAACGGGAGTCAGCCTTGTTGTTATGAGAATCAAATGTCGCTGCAAAAGACTGAGAGCTCATTACGGCGACATGGACCAGAACCCGCGTAGCCCGGGTCCCATGATCGAGAGCCGCCCGCTATTAGGCCATAGGCCGACCCAATAGCCCTGAGGCAGCAGACTAGCGATCGTCGTCGGATCACTCGCCGTGTCGTTGGTTGTGATAAGTTCGCCGCCCCCCGACACCGCTGCGCTATTAGTCACACTGGACGGCGCACCACTCGGTACCGTGACGGTCAACACGATCGAAGGGTAACTCGCTGCTGCCGCTAACACATCACTCCGGGTGCAAGTCAGCGTCCCCAGATTACAATTCCAATCAGTGCCAGTAAGCCCTGTGGCCGTTAAGCTTACCGGCAAAGTATCCACCATCGTCACCGTCCCAACGGTTGACCCTAGCCCCGTGTTGCTGACGATGATCGTATACGTGCCCGTGCCTCCCTGCCTGAAGTTACCAGAATGCGTCTTGGAAATGGTCAGGTCTGCCACCTGCTCAATAGTCGTCGGATCACTCGCCGTGTCATTGGTTGTGTTGAGTTCGCCGCCCCCCGACACCGTTGCGTTGTTAGTCACGCTGGGAGGCGCATCGTTCACTACCGTGACGGTCAGCACAATCGAAGGGTAACTCGCTCCCGCCACTAACACATCATTCCGGGTACAAGTCAGCTGCGATAGAGGATTACAATTCCAACCAGTGCCACTAAGCGCTGTGGCCGTTAAGCCCGCCGGCAAAGTATCCACCATCGTCACCCTCCCAGCTGCTGACGTTTGCCCCACGTTGCTGACGATGATTGTATACGTGCCTGTGCCTCCTTGCGTGAAGTTGCCAGAATGCGTCTTAGAAATGGTTAGGTCCGCCGCCTGCTCAATGGTCGTCGGATCATTCGCCGTGTCGTTGGTTGTGTTGAGTTCGCCGCCCCCCGACACGGTTCCGCGGTTAGTCACGCTGGACGGTGCATCGTCCGCTACCTTGACGGTCAGCGCAATCGAAGGATAACTCGCTCCTACCCCTAACACATCATTCTGTGTGCAGGTCAACGTCCCCGGATTACAATTCCAACCAGTGCCATGAAGCCCTGTGACCGTTAAGCTTACCGGCAAAGTATCCACCATCGTCACCGTCCCAACGGTTGGCCCTGACCCCGTATTACTGACGATGATCGTATACGTGCCCGTGCCTCCTTGAACGAAGTTACCAGAATGCGACTTGGAAATGGTCAGATCCGCCACCTGCACAATGGTCGTCGGATCACTCGCCGTGTCGTTGGTTGTGATAAGTTCGCCGCCCCCCGACACCGTTGCGTCGTTAGTCACGCTGGACGGCGCACCGCTCGCTACCGTGACGGTCAGCGCAATCGAAGGGTAACTCGCTGCTGCCGCTAACACATCACTCCGGGTGCAAGTCAGCGTCCCCAGATTACAATTCCAATCAGTGCCAGTAAGCCCTGTGGCCGTT
>PMCF01000082.1 GCA_003154115.1 Anaerolineae bacterium | reverse complement strand
AAGCCGACGCGCACGGCAACGAAAAGCGCAGCGCCATCGGCGACACCAAGTAAACGCATCAAGAACACTCCCGGCGATTTTGATTTCTACGTGCTGACGCTGTCGTGGTCGCCTGATTATTGCGCGGCAAGCAACGTCGATGATCCGCAGCAGTGCAGTCTCGGCAAGAAGCTGGCTTTTGTGCTGCACGGCCTGTGGCCGCAATACACGCGCGGTTATCCCGCCGACTGTTCCACCGTCAAACTGCCCAAAGATGCGCAACAGAAATTTCCCAATCTCTATCCCAGCCCCGCGTTGTACACACACGAGTGGGACAAACACGGCACCTGTTCCGGCCTCACGCCTGCGGAATATATGACATTGGCCAAAACGCTGAAGGAATCGATCGCGATCCCCTCGGCCTATCGCAGCCCGACGAAAGCGTTTCGCACCACGATCGATCAGCTCAAGACGGATTTCGTGAGCGCCAACTCCGCAGTGAAAGTGGATGCGCTAGCCGTGCAATGTTCCGGCTCGGGACGCTACCTGAAGGAACTGTATGTGTGCTTCTCGCGCGAGGGTCAGCCTGTGGCGTGCAGCCAGGAGATTCAGAACGATGCGGCCCACAGCTGCCAACAGACGGATTTTCTGGTGAGGAATGTGAGGTGAGTAGGGAGCAGTTAATCAGGGATCAGGGATCTGGAACCAGTAAGCAGTCAGTGTCATTCCGAACGAGCCGCGACGCAACGAGTGAGGAATCTCAAGTGGTTGTTGTTCATTATCGACTTCTTTGAATGTCAGATTGAAATCAATTGGAACCGAAGTGTGGCTAAGCACTCTCGTCCTCGACTCCGCTGGCTTTTGATTGTAAGCCCCCTATTGTTGTTGGGTGCACTCGAAACGACAAACATCATCGCGTCACAGATTGCTATCAGCAATTGGGTGCGCGAAGGTCTGCGTTACGCCGTTACAGGCTTATATGATTCATCGCTATGTGGGACACCGCCTGTGTTAGAACGTGCCGCCCAGACGTTGCGAGAAGATGGTATTACCTTGATTGCAAGAACAGTATTCACTCATGACGTTTCGGTGGAAGTTAACGCCAATCTGTTACGCGATCTTGACCTAGCCTACGGAAAGTTTGATTGTCAAGTAAAGGCCGAAATTTCCACCTACTTCCAAGAAAAATTCGATGACGCTCTGGGTGAGGCCGCTCGTTACTATTCAATTCGTAAAATCATGCAAGACGTTACACCCCCCATTTTGGATTCACGCTACTTGAATATTACTATCTGTAGTGATAGTCCAGGATATAGCTATGATTCTACTCGAGGTCAATGTTTGCCCAGAGAAGATGCTGGGAGAAGTGGAGATCATGTCACAATCAAGGTTATCTATTCTTATCCCTTTGGATCCTCTTTAGGAATAACTTCAGGCTATCTCTATCTACATGCGTCTAATACTTGGATGGTGGAAAAATATCGATAGAGTTAGGAGTCTTCAGTGGAAAACTTCAAGCTTATCCTGGTCGATCCTAAACCTGCGTTATGCGCCGCTTATCAAGAACGATTTGCCGAATTGCCTAACGTAGAAATCGTCCACGGGAAATTCGAACAGTTGCCTGAATTTGATTGCATGGTGAGCGCGGCCAATTCGTTCGGGCTGATGGACGGTGGAGTTGATTTGGCTATCATCGAATTCTTTGGAGCAGAGTTGGAAAGAAGAGTACAACGGCGCATTCTTGAAGAGTATCTGGGGGAGCAACCGGTTGGAACGTCGCTCATTGTAGAAACGGGTCACCCGCAACATCCTTATATCGCTCACACCCCAACCATGCGCGTGCCGCTATCGATTGCGCGAACAGACCATGTCTATCTGGCGATGTGGGCGATGCTCTTAGCAGTCAGGAAGCACAATCAAAACCAGGCTAGGTCCATTAAAATCGTTGCATGTCCTGGGTTAGGTACGGCCACCGGCCGAGTTCCAGTTCGCCGGGCGGCGAAACAAATGGCGTTAGCCTATCGGCATTTTTTGTATCCGCCTACAACTCTGGATTGGACGTTAGCAACGAATCGACAAGCCGAGATATGGTTTGGCGGCGACGATGGATGTCTCACTCCACCAGAGATGGATATCTGAACCGCGTAGCCGCAGAAGACCTGTCAGGTGGCCCACGTGATCTTTGAACATCCCGAATCCTTTGGACCATCTGACAGGTCTTGCGATCCTGCTCATGCCCACGCTCTACGTCCTCATCGGCTTGCCGGGTTCCGGTAAAAGCCATTGGGCGCAGGCCAATGGCGATCGGGTCAACGCGGTCATCGTTGGATCGGATGAAGTGCGCGCTGAGTTACAAGCACATGGCGAAGATCCGCACGACGGCGATGCGGTGTTTGCCGAAGTGGAACACCGCGCCCGCACGCAGCTGCAAACCGATCGATCCGTCATCCTCGACGCCACGCACTATCAACGCCGCTATCGCACATACGCGATCGATCTCGCGCATCAACTGCATGTACTCTGCGTAGCCGTCTGGTTCGATACACCCCTCGCTGAAGCCTTGCAGCGCAATGGGTGGCGCACAGGCGATCGGTTTGGCGAACAACGTGTGCCCGATCACATCATCCGTACGATGGCTGCCCACTTCGATCCGCCGGGGAGGGATGAGTTCGATCGGGCGGTGAGAATTAAAGGATGAAGGATGAGTAATCGAGGATCAGAGATCAGCGATCAGGTCACGCATCACGCACCACGCACCACGCCTCAGTGCGAAGCCTCCCGTGGGACAGTGGTATAATCCGCACCGTCGTAGACACCTCACAAACTCCACGCATCAGCGTGACACCTCAAAGGAGAACCACCATGGCTGTAATCGAATTTATCAATGCGCGTGAAATTCTCGATTCGCGCGGCAACCCCACCGTCGAAGTCGACGTTGTGTTGGACGACGGAGCGTGGGGACGTGCAGCAGTACCGTCGGGCGCGTCGACGGGCGAAAATGAAGCGCTGGAACTGCGCGATGGCGACAAGAATCGCTACGGCGGCAAGGGCACGCTGAAGGCCGTGCAAAACGTGCTCGGCCCCATCTCCGAAGAAGTCGTCGGGATGGATGCGGACGATCAGGTCGCCGTCGATCAGGCGATGATCGATCTGGACGGCACCCCCACCAAGGCCAACCTCGGCGCGAACGCCATCCTGGGCGTCAGCCTCGCCGTGGCCAAGGCCGCGGCCAACTCGTTGGGCATGCCGTTGTATCGTTACATCGGCGGCGTGGAAGCACGCGTGCTGCCCGTGCCGATGATGAANNGCGGCCGACAGCACCGACATGCAGGAATTCATGATCCTGCCGGTGGCCGCGCCCAGCTTCAACGAAGCCGTACGCTGGTGCGCCGAGACCTATCAGGCGTTGAAGGGCGTGCTGAAGAAGCGCGGTTACAACACTAGCGTCGGCGACGAAGGCGGTTTTGCGCCCAGCCTCAAGAGCAACGCCGAAGCCTTTGAAGTGATCCTGGAAGCCATCACCAAGGCCGGTTACAAGCCGGGCGAAGAAATCGCCCTGGGCATGGACCCCGCGTCGAGCGAGTTCTATCAAAACGGCAAGTATGTGCTGGCCAAGGAAGGTAAGACCTTAAGCAGCGCTGAGATGGTCGATTGGTACGTGAACGCGATCAATCAGTATCCGATCATTACGCTGGAAGACGGCATGGCGCAGGACGATTGGGCGGGCTGGAGCCTGCTGTCTGAGAAGGTGGGCAATCGGATTCAGATCGTCGGCGACGATTTGCTCGTGACCAACGTGAAGTACATCGAGCGCGCCATCAAAGAGAAGGCCTGCAATTCGCTGCTGTGTAAGCTCAACCAGATCGGCACGTTGACCGAGTCGATCGACGCGTCGCGCATGGCGCAGCGCGCGGGCTGGACGGTGGTCGTGTCGCATCGCAGCGGCGAGACCGAAGACAGCACGATTGCGGATGTCGTCGTAGCACTCAACGCGGGCCAGATCAAGACCGGCGCGCCGTGCCGCAGCGATCGCATCGCCAAGTACAACCAGCTGCTCCGCATCGAAGAAGAACTGGGCGACGTGGCCGTGTACGCCGGCAAGAGCGCCTTCAAGAATCTGTAGACCTCACCCCCCTTGCCCCCTCTCCCGTCCCTGAAAAACGCGGGACAGGAGAGGGGGTTTTGATTTCAATCAGAAATCTAAAATCAGCAATCAAAAATTTTATGAACCCATTGCTCCTGGATTTTCCTGACTCATTTGAGACCAAACGCTTGACCATCCGCGCGCCGCGCGTGGAGGATGCGGCGGAAGTCATCGAGGCCGTGACCGAATCGTTGAATGAACTTCGACCGTGGATGCCGTGGGCCAAAGACGCGCCCACTCTGGACGGCACGCAGATCCGCCTGCGTCAGGCCATGGCGCACTGGATCACCCGGCAAGACATGCCGCTGCACGTCTACCTGAAAAGCACCTCGACCTTTGTCATGGGCAGCGGCCTGCATCGCATCGATTGGGAGTCCGGCAAGTTCGAGATCGGTTACTGGGTGCGGACGAAGTTTATGGGGCAAGGCTTCGTCACGGAAGCCGTCAACGGCATTACGGCCTATGCCTTCAAGCACCTGCACGCTAATCGCGTGGAAATTCGCTGCGACGCGCAGAACATCCGTAGTGCAGCCGTGGCCAAACGCTGCGGCTTCCTGTTGGAAGGCATTCTGCGCCACGATGCGCTGGACGTGGAAGGGCAACTGCGCAGCACGATGATCTATTCCAAGTTGACACCCAACGAATTCAATTACTATGATGAGTAATGAGTAACGAGTAACGATTGACAGCAGGCGTTACTTGTTACTGGTTACTCGTTACTTTGCAAGAGGCTACCCATGAAACACACCCCGATGATTGTCGAACCCGTCACGCTGCAAGGGCAGTTCATTCGCCTCGAACCGTTGACGATGGATCACCTCGAGGCGTTGTGGGAAATCGGGCAAGACCCCGATCTCTGGAAGTGGACGCCTTATCACATCAAGACGCGCGAGGAGATGCACACCTACATTCAAACGGCGTTGAACTGGCAAGAGATCGGCACCGCCCTGCCCTTCGTCACGATCGAGCAGGCCGCCGATCGGGTGGTGGGCAGTACGCGCTTTGGCAACATCGACACGCGCAATCGCCGCGTGGAAATCGGCTGGACATGGATCGGCCAGCCGTGGCAGCGCACCGCCGTCAACACCGAGGCCAAGTTCCTGATGCTGCAACAGGCTTTCGAAGTGTGGCACTGCATCCGCGTGGAATTGAAGACCGACGTGCTCAACGAGCGATCGCGTGCGGCCATCCAGCGGATCGGCGCGAAACAGGAAGGCATCTTCCGCCATCACATCATTACGGACAGCGGCCGCCTGCGCGACACCGTGTACTTCAGCATCATCAACGACGAATGGCCCGAAGTGAAAGACCGGTTGCAAGCGATGCTGGCGCAGCCGGTCGTAAAACGTAACGAGTAAAACGTAAAAAGCGATCATCTCGTTTTACGCATTACGTTTTACACATGCGGTGCAGTGCTCCCGCGTTTCACGCATCACGCTCATGCCCAAATCCGATCAAGGCATCGACGTCAGTCTTAAGCGCCAACGCTACACGGTTATTCCGCGTACGCTGGTCTTCATCACCCGCGACGATCGCGTCTTGCTGCTGCGCGGCGCGCCCACCAAACGCATTTGGGCCAACAAATACAACGGCATCGGCGGCCACATCGAACGCGACGAGGATATTTACTCCGCCGCCGCGCGCGAAGTCCGCGAAGAGGCCAGCCTGGCCGTTGACGATCTCCGCCTCGTCGGGCTGATCAACATCGATGGCGATCAACCGACGGGCATCCTGCTCTTCGTCTTTACCGCTGAATCTCAAGCGGGTGAGCCGATCCCCTCGGAAGAAGGATCGCTGGAATGGATCGCCCGCGATCAAGTGGCGCAGATCGATCTGGTGGAAGACCTGCCGACGATCCTGCCCCGCGCCCTGGATTTACCGCCGGACGCCCCACCCTTCTTTGCGCACTATCACTACGACGAACAAGAACGTCTGGTGATCCACTTCGCGGAGGACGGGACTTCGCACTAGCAGAACGCGGCCTTGTGGGCACACCTGTAATCGACAAATTCCGACAGCACCGGAATCAAGTATAATCTATCCAGCGGAGGTCAGCGTGAGTGAGAAAGAGTATCTCAAAATGCAGTCATGACTTACAATATCGACACAATCACCGAAAAGAATATGACGCTATCATTTGAATTTGAGCGATACGCACAGGAACACCCGGAAGTATTGGAGCAAATTCCAACCGGAGCAGAAGTCGTACTATTGCCGAAAGACGATCCGGAGTTGTATCGGATCAATCTTGAAACCGCGCAGAAAACGCGCCGTGCGGATCCCGCCACGCCGATTATCTACGTGGAAATTGAAGCGGTCACCCCGCCCCGTTCACGTTTGGTCAACCCACATTTGACGACACGGCCATCGTCACGATCGATGACAGCCTGAGAACACGCCGGTTTCTGCTCCCATACGCTTGAGCTACCGCCCGACGCCCCACCCTTCTTTGCGCACTATCACTACGACGAACAAGAACGTCTGGTGATTCGTTTCGTTCAACCACCGCTGCCTGATCTTTTCACATAGGAGTCATCATGAAACGCTTTCTGACTGTCTTATCCGCGCTTGGCCTGGGACTGTTCTTTGTGCTAACGGTAACAACCACACAGGCCGCTACGCCCCCGCAGATTGATCGGGGCGAGCCTCGGCCGCACTCATCAAACGCAATTCAACATACGCAGCCCATCACACCCGGTGCGCCCGTCGATGCCGTACTCATACTCGATCGATCGGAATCGCAGTCCTACGATTTCGCGTCGTTGCCTGAGCCTTATCACAGCAAGTGCAATCAGCAGTACGTCAACGATATCTATGCCTGCCTGAACGGCGGCACGTTGATGGATGGTACGACAGTCATCGGCTGCAACAATGAGCTGGTCAGCGACTCGAATTTCCCGGAACTAACCCGTGGCATCTGCCAGCCTTTCCGCAAATCGAAGGAAGCGGCCTATCGTTTCATCCAACAGCTGCGCCCCGGCACTGATCGCCTGGCGCTGATCAATTTCGCCGAAACCCCGACGCGGGTATTAAGCATGACATTCGAATTTTCCGAAGCGATCAGCGCGGTCAATAGCATGGATGTGTATGTGCCCAGGCCGGATGGTGCGGACGGTCATATACCGTGCAACTCCAGCACGCCTAATTCTGATTTGTGGAAATGCGGCAGCAGCAACATCGGCGGTGCCCTGCTTCAAGCGCGCGACGAATTCAGTTCGGCCCGGTCGGAAGCCAAATGGAGCGCCGTTCTAATCGTCGATGGTCCCGCCAATCGTACCAGTCCCGATCCACGAGTGGCATGGTCCGACCCGGTGTATGGCATCTGCCCGCCTTCAGAACAGATTACCAATCTCAAATGCCGCGATACAGACGCCAATTCGCGGCACTTTGCCACGCCCGTGGTCGATCCTCTCTACGACGCCGACGATTACGCGCGCGAGTATGGTGACCTCATCGGTTTAGATCCCAATCTGTATCCTTCGCTGGGCAGCGCCGGGATTCAAATGCTCACGATCGGTTTTGGCGAGAGCACAGTGTGCTCCAACGGAGTTTACACGCCGCCTGCCAACGGTCAACCGGCAACCTGCACCGGCTCCAATCCTGTCTATGGCGATCCTGACGCGGGTGAACAATTATTACGCTACATTGCCGATATGGGCGATGATGGCAATCTATCCACCGGACCATGTCTCGACACGCAAGCACCCTTCCGGGATTTTGATACTCGCACCGATCCCAGTGGCCGATCGGACGACGTGGGCCTGGGTCTCGATTGCGGCAATTACCGTTTCTCTCCCGATGCGGCCAGCCTGCCCACCATCACGCTCGAGCTTGCCGCGCGCATCATTACCGGCAGTACGCCGATCCCCAATTTTGACGCTACACCGCGGTACGGCTTCAGCCCGCTCGTCGTCACCTTCACCAATCAATCCAGCGGCGACTACACCTCACTGCTGTGGCACTTCGGCGATGGCAGAGTCTCAGCGGATGTCAATCCAACGCACACCTATGTCACCGCGGGAATCTTCACGGTGACGTTGACGCTCACCAATCCAACCGCATCGGCGACACTCACGCAAACCAACTACATCACCACCTACACGCCGAAGGCACCCGGCGCACCCGCCGACATTGTGCTGGTGTTTGACAGTTCAGAATCGCAGGCATACGACTTCGCCTCGTTGCCATCGCCCTATAGTGACTTTGCCCCGGACGGTATACCGAAATGCAACCAGGTTCACATTAATGACATCTATGTGTGTCTCAATGGGGGTACTTTCTCAGTCGAAATGGGTGGGGGCACGGTCGTAGGCTGCAACAATGAAATTGCCAGCGATCCGAATTTCCCGGAACTGACCCGTGGCATCTGCCAGCCCTTCCGCAAATCGAAGGAAGCCGCTTATCGCTTCATCCAGCAGCTAAGGCCCGGCATAGATCGCATAGCGCTAATCAACTTCGCCGAAACCCCGACGCGGGCATTGAGCATGACGTTCAACTTAAGTGCTGCCATCACGGCGTTGAACAATGTAGATGTCTACGTTTCTCATCCTTACGAATTTAATGGCCACATTCCCTGTAATTCATCCACACTTAGCTCTGATGTCTGGAAATGCGCCAGCAGCAACATCGGCGGCGGCGTGATTCAGGCCATTGATGAATTCAGTACAGCACGACCAGAGGCGCAATGGGCAGCTATTCTGCTCGCCGATGGGGCGGCCAATCGCACCAGCTACGATGCACGTGTACCATGGTCTGATCCGATTTATGGTACCTGCCCATCTTCAGAACAGACCACCCCTCTCAAATGCCGTGATGGCGATGTCAATTCGCGTCACTTTATAACATCGACAGTCGATCCGCTCTATGATGCCGATGACTATGCCCGCGAGTATGGAGACATCATCGGACTGGATCCCAGCTTGTATCCTTCACTCAACAGCGCCGGAATCCGCATGTTCACGATCGGCCTGGGCAAGAATATGGTGTGCTTTGGTGGTACCTACACACCGCCTGCTAATGGCCAGCCAGCGACCTGCACTGGCAGCAACCCAGCATGGGGCGATCCCGATGCGGGTGAGCAGCTACTGCGCTATATTGCCGACATGGGCGACGATGGCAATCTCTCCACCGGGCCGTGCCTCGACACACAAGCGCCCTTCCGCGTCTATGACACTCGCGTGGATGCCAGTGGCCGATCGGACGATGTGGGTCTGGGCCTGAATTGTGGCAACTACTACTTCGCGCCCGATGCCACGGCCCTCACCACCATCACACTCGACATCGCCGCGCGCATCATCACGGGAACCACACCGAACCCAGCCTTCAGCGCCACACCGCAGTCTGGTTTCAGTCCGCTCGTTGTGACCTTCACCAATCAATCTACGGGCGACTACACTTCATGGCTCTGGCAATTTGGCGATGGGGCCGTATCGGCTGATCTCAATCCCACCCACACCTATGCCACAGGCGGCATCTTCACGGTGACGTTGACGCTCACCAATGCCACGACATCAGTCACAGCGACAGAACCCAATTACATTCGGGTCCGCGCCTCAAGTGTGCCCGGCACCCCGGCCGATATTGTGCTGGTGATCGATAGCTCTGAATCGCAGTCTTACGACTTCGCCTCTTTGCCAGAACCCTACGCCAGCAAATGCAGTCAAAGCAACATTAACGATCTCTATGCGTGTGTGAACGGCGGCGTGTTGAGCGATACCACCACGATCGTTGGCTGCAACAACGAGCCGATCAGCGATCCGAATTTCCCCAGACTCACCCGTGGCATCTGCCAACCATTCCGCAAATCAAAAGAGGCCGCCTATCGCTTCATCCAGCAGCTGCGGCCTAACATCGACCGTGTGGCAGTGATAAACTTTAATGAGTCTGCGAACCGGACGATCCCACTGACCTTCCGCCTGAATGACGGGGCTGGCAGCGCCATTGATCGGCTTAACCACATGGATGTTTATGTATCCCGGCCTGATGCCGCAACTGCCCACATTCCCTGCAATTCATACACACTTCCCAATGATATTTGGAAATGTGGATCAAGCAACATCGGCGCTGGTCTCATTCTGGCGCACGACGAATTCGGCCTGGCCACCCCCTATCGTCCTGAGGCGCAATGGGTCACTATCCTGCTGGCCGATGGCGCGGCCAACCGCACCTCGCCTGACTCGCGTGTGCCGTGGTCTGATGCGATTTATGGCATCTGCCCGCCTTCAGAACAGACCACCCCTCTCAAGTGCCGCGATGGCGATGTCAATTCACGACACTTTACAACGCCAGTGGTCTCTCCAATTTACGACGCCGATGATTATGCGCGCGATTACGGAGACCTGATTGGGCTAGATCCTTTTCTGTATCCTTCCATAGGCGACATGGGTGGTGCGGGTGCTCAAATGTTCACGATCGGCCTGGGCAAGCAAATGGTGTGCCTCACCGGCACCTACACGCCGCCCAGCAACGGCCAACCGGCAACGTGCACCGATCCTTCTCCCGCTATGGGTGATGCCGATGCTGGGGAACAGTTATTGCGCTACATTGCCGACATGGGTGACGATGGCATTCTCTCGACCGGGGCCTGCCTCGACACGCAAGCACCCTTCCGGGATTTCGATACTCGCACCGATCCCAGTGGCCGATCGGATGATGTGGGCCTGGGCCTGAATTGCGGCAACTACTACTTCGCGCCCGATGCCACGACCCTCACCAGCATCACGCTCGACATCGCGCGGCGCATCCTCGCCCCCAGCGACTCGATACCTGACTTCAGTGCCTCACCATTGAGTGGTGTTGCTCCGCTGAGTGTGACCTTTGATAATTTATCCACGGGTTCCTACACTAGCACGCTCTGGACGTTTGGGGATGGCGGCACGTCCACGGTTATCAGTCCCACTCACCTCTACACAAATCCGAGCGTCTACACAGTGACCCTGACCATCGCCGACATTACCGGCACGGCCAGCCTCACGCGCAGCAACTACATCACCGTATACCAACCCGTTCACGTTGATTTCAGCGCAACGCCGTTGAGCGGCACGGCACCGTTGACCGTCACCTTCACCAATCAATCGACTGGCGACTACACCAACCTGGTGTGGAACTTCGGCGATGGCCTCACCAGCACGCTGTTCAATCCCACGCACACCTATGGCCTCGTGGGAGCCTACACGGTGACACTGCAAGCCAGCGGCCTCGGTGGCACCGCTTGGATCACGCGTCCCAACACCATCACCGTGTATCAACCCGTTCACGCCGACTTCAACGCGACACCGTTGAGCGGCATCGCACCATTGACTGTCACCTTCACCAACCAATCGGCAGGCAATTACACCGATCTCATGTGGCACTTCGGCGATGGCATCACCAGCACGCTGCTCAATCCCACGCACACCTATGGCCTTGCTGGAGCCTATACGGTCACACTCCAAGTCAGCGGCCTCGGTGGCACCGACGAAGTCACGCGTCCCAACACCATCACCGTGTATCAGCCCGTTCACGCTGACTTCAGTGCCACGCCGTTGAGCGGCACCGCCCCGCTGACTGTCACCTTCACCAATCAATCGACGGGCGATTACACCGATCTCGTGTGGCACTTCGGCGATGGCATCACCAGCACGCTGCTTAATCCGACGCACACTTACGGCGTGGCCGGAACTTACACGGTCACACTGCAAGCCAGCGGCCTCGGCGGCACCGATTGGATTACGCGTCCCAACACCATCACCGTGTATCAGTATCAGCCCGTTCACGCCGACTTCAGCGCGACGCCGTTGAGCGGCACGGCACCGTTGACCGTCACCTTCACCAATCAATCGACCGGTGACTACACCAACGTCGCGTGGAACTTTGGCGATGGCCTCACCAGCACGCTGATCAATCCGACGCACACTTACGGCCTTGCTGGAGTCTACACGGTCACACTGCAAGCCAGCGGCCTCGGCGGTACCGCTGGGATCACGCGTCCCAACACCATCACCGTGTATCAGCCTGTTCACGCCGACTTCAGCGCCACGCCGTTGAGCGGCACCGCCCCATTGACCGTCACCTTCGCCAATCAATCGACTGGCGACTACACCAACCTGGTGTGGAACTTCGGCGATGGCCTCACCAGCACGCTGCTCAATCCGACACACACTTATAGCCTTGCTGGAGCCTATACGGTAACATTGCAGACCAGTGGCCTCGGCGGCACCGCTTGGATCACGCGTCCCAACACCATCACCGTGTATCAACCCGTTCACGCTGACTTCAGCGCCACACCGTTGCGCGGCACCGCCCCGTTGACCGTCACCTTCACCAATCAATCGACGGGCGACTATACCGATCTTGTGTGGAACTTCGGCGATGACATCACCAGCACGCTGATCAATCCGACGCACATCTACGCCGCAGGTGTTTACACCGTGACCTTGCGCGTGACCGGCCTAGGTGGCACCAATGTATTCATGCGCTCAAACTACATTGCCGTGAGCGCCTTCAGGTGGCAGATCTACTTGCCCCTGATCCGCACATCGCCGTAGCACGCGCCAGGTATACATCCCCTCGTTGCATAAGCCCCAGCTTCTGGCAGAAGCTGGGGCCTATGCAAAAGCGGCTAACGAATGTGATATACTGCCCTCATCAGCATAGGAAGTGATGAGTATGAGCGAACCCCAGCAAACCAAAGAGACCAGTGGAGCCTATTCCACCACGCCACTCGATCTTGGCCAGCCACTCATCGTGCAACGCGATGGACAGCCTGTGGGTGCGCTGATCAGCATCGAGGAATACGAGCGTTACCGCGCGTGGCTGCGCCAGCCGCACGAACTGACCGCATCCGAAGCGCGGCGCGCTGCTGATCGCGCGGTCTTTCGCGATCTGGTTGGCTGCGCGTTAAGCAGTGGCGATCCGGTATGGAAGCCGGCGCCCGAACCACGTTGGCGTGTACCCTATCGCAGTTTCGATGGTCAGCTGCTGATCACCATTGACGTGAATGCGCAGACAGGTCAAGTTCTTTTGACCGACGAAGAACGGGCAACGCTTCTCGCGCAAGTCGAGCAGTCAGCCACTCGTCGCAATGCCGCCCCTTAAATCTCCCACACATTCCCACCAAATCGCGGCGGGCTTCTGTTTGCCCGCCTGCGCGCAAATGGCGCTTAACCAACTGGGCCTTGATGCCTCTCAACCTCACATCGCCCAGGTTCTAGGGACGCGCATGGGAATTGGCACTCCGTTCTCGCGAATTCAACGACTTACTCACTGGCATGTCCAGGTACGTCTTGTCACGCCTGCCACACTCGCTGCCCTGACGGATGTCCTCGCTGCCGCAGCAGCTATCATCGTGCCTGTCATGACGACATCCGGTCTGCCGGGTTGGGCAACCTGCGCACGCCGCACAGTCTGCTCATCACTCACCTCACGGACGAATCGATCACTTACCATGACCCGGCCTTTGCGCAAGGCCCTGTCTCAACCTTGTTGGCTGAGTTTCTGTTGGCGTGGAGCGACATGGACGAGCAAACGGCGTTCCTCTATCGCTGATTGACCACCCTTTTCTTGAAAAACTTCTGGAGCCATCATCATGCCTACGCTCGAACGCGAACTCGCAATTGCGATTGAACACGAGGACCTCGACGCGCTGATCGCCGCACTGGCGAAGCGTGGGTCTGGCACGGCGGCGATCGGAGCCGATCCCGGCACGGCCAAAGTGCCGGAGATCATCCTCGCGGCCAAGCTGATCCGATCGGAGTTCAAGCCGCGCCCGGCGGCTTTGTTTGACTGGACGAAGCGCTTGCTCACTCAAGCTGACTTCAACGGACACATGCTGGGACTGGTGCTGCTGTCGGATGTGTACACGCGCAAGCCCAAGTCCGTGCTGCAACTCTTGCAACGTCACGCGGATAGTTCCAACTGGGCCGTGCGCGAATACGCCGGGACGTGTGCGGGGCGCATTCTCGATCTGCACTTTGCCGAAGTGTATCCGGTTATGCAGGACTGGTCGCAGCACAAATCGGAGAATGTGCGAAGGCTGGTCGTCATCGCCGCGATGGAGGCCGCCAAAGCCAATCATCCCAAACGCGGCGCTCAGCTGCTGAAGCTGCTCGATCCGTTGATGGCTGACGAGTCACGTTACGTGCGCGTCAATCTCGGGGCTTTCGCCGTCAGCCTGGCCTTGCTCAAAAATTATCCCGAGCTCACATTGAAGTGGCTGCACAAACATGCCAACCGCAAAAATGAATTTGCCCGCTGGAATGTGGCGATGGTGTGGAGTGCGGTAGGTGGTCGCAAGTATGCTGCCGAAGGGATGGAGCTGCTCGATCAACTGGCCACCGACGAACGCCGTTTCGTGTGGCGTGCGGTCGCATCGGCTGCGGTAAAATTAGGCAAAGCGCGGCCGGATGTGGTAAAACCGATCGTGAAGCAATG
Organism: Anaerolineae bacterium; assembly: GCA_003154115.1. GTDB lineage: Bacteria > Chloroflexota > Anaerolineae > Fen-1058 > Fen-1058 > Fen-1058. The sequence goes on along the minus strand of PMCF01000082.1, from coordinate 36,288 downwards.
GCGAGCCGATCCCCAACGCAAACAAGTCGCAGAAGTGGTCAATCGCTATCTTTAGCCCTGGCTGTGATATACTCTTAACAAAGAACCGCTTGAGCGAGAGACATCTATGAGCGAGCCGAAACAGATCAAAGAGTCTGCCGTAACTTACTCCACAATAGAAGCCAGTGCGCATCGACTATTTCCCAATCTCAGCCTCGATCAGGTCATGGCCGAGCTGCTATTGGAACGTGCTCAAAAGAATCTAATCAAATATCAAACTGTCCTGCGCCAATTCGAAGCAAAGTATCCGCAAGGGTTCGACGCTGTGCGTGATTCCGTCACACATGAAGCAGCACCGGCTGATATTGAACAGGATTGTTTTGATTGGGAACTCGCAGTGGCAGGCCTCGGCGATATGACCGAAGAACTTGAACATCTGAAGAGCCTAGAGCGGTTTCCAAGTTGATTTACGGTACATCTGCTCTCGGCGGATGGCCACATCCGCCGTTGGGGCTGCTGGATGTAACCATCCAGCAGGAGCAAAGTCGCAAATGAAACTGGAATTCGCTCTAAACGAAACGGCATGAATGTTCTAGATTTGGCGCACGCCGTGCCAATCGAATTCGCTCGACGGGCCTATCTCCGGCGTGTTGAAGTGCTCGACAAGCGTCAGCCTGATCAAAGTGCGCTTACCGATCACGTCCGATTTGTTCGTCCAACTCTATCGCAACGATCGCTTTGATACCACCAACGTCGAAACCATTCTAGCCACGCTCGGGTTACCATGACCACTAGCCGCTCTTTCGACCGCGCCGCCAACTATTACGATCAAACCCGCGATCTCCCTGAACCAGTCGCCACCCACGGCATCCCGGCGCTGCTAAAATACATCGCGCCAAACGGAAAGGTCCTGGATGTGGGTACCGGGACCGGACGCATTAGCGTGCCGCTGCTGCGCCTGGGCGCCGATGTGATCGGCGTCGATCTGTCGCTCAACATGATGGCGAAGCTGCGCGAGAAATATCCAACGCCGCGCTTAGCGCAGGCCGATGCGTCACGCCTGCCCTTTCGATCGCAGCAATTCGATACGGTATTGACCATGCACGTCATGCATCTGGTCGCGCCGTGGCGCGCCGCGTTACGTGAGTACCGGCGCGTCCTCAAACCCGAGGGCGTGTACATCGATTCCACGCAGTGGCACGACCAGACCTCGCCGCTGCGGCGCATCCGCGATCAGTGGCACCAGCTCATCGAGGCGCAGGGCGCGCAGTGGCGTCGCCCCGGCGCTCAAAATCCCGACGAGATTTCCACCGAACTGAAAACCCTGGGCGCGCAGCTGGAAGAGGTTGAAGTGCTGCACTATTACAGCACCGGCACGCCGCGTGAAGCGCTGGAGCAAATTCGCAGCCGTGTGTGTTCGGATGCGTGGGATGTGCCGAACGATGTGTTCGAGGCCACCTTCAAAGAAATCGCCGCGTGGACGAAGAAAGAATTCAAGCACCTCGACGAGCCGATCAGCACCGAGCGGCGCTTCGTATTGCGGATTTCCAGATTCTAGAGCGAATTCCACTTTGATTTACGGTTTTGTTGGGAGTCGAGGCTTTAGCCGGTTGGCTGGTTTGCGGCAAATCCGGCTGAAGCCTCGACTCCGATGTCGTAAACTAACCTGGAAACCGCTCTAAAGTAGTCCGTTCTCTCAGTCACCCGATCCAGTCTGTGCGTACTGCTGGATGACCTCGCCCGCCCACGCGATGACTTGTTGTTTCACTTCCTCCGGCTCCAATATCTCAACCGCCGGGCCGAAGCTCAGCACGATCGAGGACGCCCACAACACGTCGGGGTTGAGCATCGTCACGTTGATCGATCCATCGGGCTGCTCTTCGAGCGCCTCCCACCACGATCGATTATCCAACGCCAATTGTTTCAACTCCGGCTTGAAGCGCAGCCGGACGGTGATCAACGGTTGCTCGGTGGGATTGCTCGCCAGATACGCGTGGATGTCGAAATCGGCGGGAACTTCAAACGCTTCGTCGAGCAAGGTGAGATCGACAATACGATCCACCCGGAATGAACGATACGCCTCACGCAGATGGCAATAGCCGACGATGTACCACCAGCCCCAGCCGTGCACCAACGCATAAGGATCGAATTTGCGATCGGTGGTCTCCGGCCGGTTGTAGGCCCGATAGATTAGCTGCACCCGGCGGCGTTCGCGCGTGGCCCGGCGCAATTTTTCCAGAACCGGCGTGACCGCATTCTGATCGCCGCGATGCATGCCGGTGGCGATTAACGTGCGCCGCGCCCACGCGATCTCGTGCCGCTGCTCGTTCGGCAGCACATTATCGAGTTTGGCTAAAGCCCCGTGCGCGGCATCGCGATACAAGCGGCCCCACACCTCATCGACCATGCTCGTGCCCAGATAAACGGCGACGGCTTCCTCGGGTGTGAAAACCAGCGGCGGAATCTTGTAACCGCGCACCAGCGAAAAACCGCCATGCGGCCCGCGCTCTGAATAGACGGGGATGCCCAATTCATCCAGCATCGTCATGTAGCGATGCAGCGATCGCACCGACACGCCCAATTCCTTGGCCAGGTCGATGGCCTTTTGATTGGGCTGGCGCTGCAACAGCATGATCAACGTGATGAGACGGGTGGCCGTGTTTGCCATGATAGCTACTCAGCACTTCACGAAAGCATCCTGAGCGGCGCGGCGTGTGGTTTCGCCGCGAAGTCGAAGGATGCGGTTCAGACGAACGACTGCTCAAACGATCGAAGGTGAAGGCAGTATCAGGGGAATCGAGCAGAATGTCAAGGATCAACCAACTCAGAAACCGGGTTTCTCCATGCCGATCGTTCAATTCCAATTTGAGTGAAGAAACCCGGTTTCTTGTGCAGCTTAGTTCGCGCTTACGATCGGCACGCAAAGATACAACGTCGAGGCCGGATCTTGCGGATTGAACTTCTCGTCATACAACTCGAACTCCGGCCCGGCGGCGTGCTTGTAACCCGATTGTGGCAGCCACTGCTGATAGGCCGTCATCCACGCCTCGCCGACCTGCGGCAGGGTGCAGGGGAAGACGGCGTAGGTCTGCGCCGGGATGTTCCAACTCACCATGCCGTCAGGCACGGCGGGTGCGGCCACAGCGCTCTTGGCTTCGCAGGCCGCCAGGTAATCGAACTCACCTGTCGTTTCGCTGTAGTGATCCATCGCGCCATAGCACACGGCTGGATTGGCATCCTTGATCTCACTCATCCGCGGCCCGAACCCATTCCACAACGAAATGAGGTCCATGCCTTCCAACTTGCCGTGCAGTTGCACTCCCACCAGCGTCATTGCCGGCTTCTTCACGATTTGCGGTTCCATGCTGTCAGCTCCTTGAATGGTGTACTCTGTGCGAGTCTGACATCATTGTGCCACTGGTTCATGTCAGATCATGGCATATTTGTCGGCCAAATGCCAAATGCTTTACGAACTTGATCCTAGCAGAAAAGTGGAGGTTGAGTAGACGCAGCTGCGCCCGCAAGCGGAATCGCTGGGCGTGAAGAATTACACTGTCCGTAACACCTCAGCCAGCACTTGGATTGCGCGCTGATATTCCGCGATCAAGACATGCTCATGGGGCGTGTGATCGAGATCGGAATCGCCGGGGCCATAGGCCACCGTCGGGCACTGCCACACCGGCGCGGTGATATTCATATCCGATGTGCCCGATTTGACGGTGAACGTCGGCGAACCGCCCTGCTGCCGGATCGCCGCCAGAAACGATCGAACCAGCGGGGTGTTTTTCTCGGCCCGATAGGCCGAGCAGCCCTCGACCATTTTCACTTCAGCCTGATCGGCCAACCCGCCGATTAGCGTCTCAATTTCTCTGACGCTGATCCCTAACGGCAGCCGCAGATTGAATTTCAACTGCGCCGTCTCGACAAAGCCATCCGAGTGCGATTGCATTTCACGCAGCGACGGAATCAATTGATCGAACATCTTCAAGTGGCCCACATTCCACTGCGTCGATCGTTCCGTCACGCGATTCCAGAAACTCACCGCAGCCTGACATGCACTTTCCACATTGGCGGACGTGTGCGCCAGCGTGCGCTGCACTTCAACCTCGAACCACGCGCTGCCCTTATAGCCCAGCGTCACCCGATCCCAACTGCTCGGTTCGCCGATGATGAGCATGTCCGGCCTGTAATGATCGCGCACGAATTGCGCCCCGCGCGAATCGCCTTCTTCGCCCACCGCGCCAATCACGACGAAGCGATAACCTTCACGCGCACCGGCGAGCGCTGTTGCCGCCGCGAAGCAGGCCAACGGCCCCTTCGCATCGACCGAGCCGCGCCCATACAATCGATCACCCTCATGCTGCACTTCGATGAAACCCGGCACCGTGTCGATGTGGCCCAGCATCAGCACTTCACGTGGCCCATCACCCAGCACCCCGACGGCATTGCCGACCTCGTCCACACACGCGTCAAATCCTGCCGCTTTCATCTGCGCGACGAGGTAATTCACGGCCTCAGACTCTTGCCGGGTCGGGCTGTATCTTTGCAGTAAGCCTTCTAACAGTTCGACTTCGTTCATTTCGATTCTCAAAAGATGATCCACGAATCCTCACGAAGGAACACGAATAATTTGTGATGATTCGTGTGAATTCGTGGATCACTATTCAATGTCATAAATTGCTGACGATACATCTGGTCACGTCTCGTGTCGTCGCCGTGCCACCGAGGTCTTTCGTCAGCACACTTTGCTTCACCGTTTCATTCACGGCCTGCCGCACCCGATCGGCCTGCGCCCCCTGCCCGATATGATCCAACAGCAGCGCCGCCGACAGTATCGCCCCGATCGGATTCGCCACGCCCTGCCCAGCGATGTCCGGCGCAGAGCCATGCACCGGCTCAAACACCGCGACCTTCTCACCGATGTTAGCCGAGGGCGCGACCCCCAATCCGCCGATCAAGGCGCTCGCCTCGTCAGAAAGAATATCGCCAAACAAATTCGTCGTCACCAGCACGTCGAAGTTCTCCGGATCGCGCACCAGTCGCATCGCCATCGCATCGACCAGCATTTCCTTCATGGTGATTTCAGGATAATCTTTCGCAACTTCCAGCGCGCACTCTCGAAACAAACCATCTGTCACTTTCAGAACATTCGCTTTGTGCACGACCGTCACTGAATGCTGATTTCGCTTTCTCGCTTGCTCAAACGCCATCTTGGCAATCCGCGTTGATCCTTGGCGTGTGATCACGCGCTCGGCAATCGCGGTATCGCCATCTAGTCGTTCGCGTCCGGCGTACAACCCTTCGGTGTTCTCACGCACGATCAGCAGATCGAGATTGGGCCGCGAGAATTTTCCCGGCAGCGACTGCACGGGCCGCAGATTGGCGTACAGATCGAACGCTTTCCGCAGCGCGAGGATCGGACTGCGATAACCCTGTACCTTCGTCGAAGGCGACGAGGTCGCGCCGAACAACGCCACACCGCAATCTTCCACCGCCGCCAACGTTGCGTCGGGAATGGCATCACCACTTTGCTTGAAGTATTCGAAGCCCGCATGGGCTTCTGTGAATTCAATCCTCAATCCCAATGCGGCTAATACCTCTGCCGCAGCGGGAATGACTTCATTACCGACGCCATCGCCTGGAATGAGACACACCTTGATCAACGATCGTGCTCCTGTTGCCCGAGTTGTTTCCCGGCCTTCTTCTTGAAGTGCATGGTCGTGCAGTAAGGGCCAAATCCCATTTTGCTCCAGAAGCGATAACCCCGCGGATTGGCCGCCAGCACATCGATCACGACCATGACCTCCTGAGGAAACTCACGCTCCAGCAATAGCTGCAGGGCCTGTTGCCCAAGTCCCCGGCTGCGTCGTTCGCGTTCGATGTACAATTGCCGCAGATACATGACTTGATTCTCAGGGAAGTAATCGTCCTGCCGCGATTGGAAGACCGTGTAACCAACTACATCGCCGTTTTCTTCCTCGAACAGCCGGACCTGCCAGTCACCTTTCAACCAGCCACGCATGCGCTGTTGCAGTTCTGCACCCGTCATTGGGTTGCGGCTGCCTTCATCCTCAATCAAGCACTTGTTCATCGCTGCTAATACAGGCACATCCGCTTCTGTTGCAGACCGTGTGGTCAGGCGCATTGCTCAGTCTCCGCCGCCGGTAACAATCGCTTCCGTGCTGGTTAACCCCAGTTTCTTGCGGATATGCGCCACGAGTCCGCCATCGTTGATGATACCTAATGCTGTTGGCGACAATGGCGGGAAAGGATATTCATGAGCATATCGACTTTCGTCAGCATCCTGAGCGGAGCGCAGCGTAGTCGAAGGATGCGGATCATTATTGGCACGAAGGCGAACGACATTGCGCTCTAAATCAATCTCGATCGTATCACCACCCTGCGCGGCATCGACCGCTTCCGGGCAGGTGATCAACAGCAGCCCTTGATTGATCCCGTTGCGAAAATAAATCCGCGCGAACGATTTCGCCACGACCGCGGCGATACCCTTGTACTTCAACGCCGTCACCGCTTGCTCGCGCGAACTGCCATTGCCCCAGTTGCGGCCCGCCACGATCACATCACCGGGCTGGGCGTCCGTCGCAAACTTCGGATCGAGATCCTCCAGCGCGTGCGCAGCGATCTCATTCGGCTCTTTCAACGAATACGTGTACTTGCCCGGAAAGATCACATCCGTGTTCACGCCATCGCCATATTTCCACACCCGACCAGCAATAGTTGTTAGTTGTTGGCTGTTAGTTGTTGGCAGAGACACGTCACTCATTCTCTCATTCCCTCTATCTCTCCATCCCTCATTCCAAATCGCGCGGATCAGCAATCACACCCTTCACCGCGCTCGCCGCCACCACCGCCGGACTCGCCAGATAAATATCGGCCTCCGGTTGGCCCATGCGGCCCTTGAAGTTGCGATTCGCCGTCGAGATGCAGGCTTCGCCCGGCGCAAGCACGCCCATGTGTACGCCCATGCACGGCCCGCAGCCCGGCGTGCCAAACACCGCGCCCGCTTCGAGCAGCGTCTGCACATAGCCGGCCTTCAACGCATCCAGGTACACTTCCGACGAGGCTGGAATGACCAACAAGCGCGTACCAGCCGCCACGCGTTTTCCTTTGATGATGTCTGCCGCGGCGGCCAAATCTTCCAATCGACCGTTGGTACACGTCCCTAAGAACGCCTGTTGAATCGGCGTGCCTGCCACTTCGCGCAGCGATTTGACGTGATCAACCGTGTGTGGACAGGCGATCTTCAATTCAATCTCGTCGGCGTTGATCATGTGTGTTGAAGCATACGTCGCATCTTCGTCAGGATACAAGGCGAGGTTTTTGATTGTTGATTTCTGACTGTTGATTTCTAATTCCACATTCCGCATTCCACGTTCTGCATTCAATCGCCTCGCGCGCCTCTCTGCCAGATAATCGAATACCGCTTCATCCGGCGGCAGATACGCATTCTTCGCGCCAAACTCGGCCATCATGTTGGGAATCACCATGCGCTCGTGCAAGGGCAAGGCCGCAATCGCCGGGCCGTGAAATTCGATCGATTGGTAGAGGCCGCCATCCGCGCCCAGCAGTCCGATCAAGTGCAGGCACAAATCCTTCGCCGTGACGCCGCGTCCGAGTCGTCCATTAACAATGACTTTCATGCTTTCCGGCACGCGCAGCCACAGTTCGCCCGTCGCCCAGATCGCGGCCATTTCCGTGCGACCTACGCCCGCGCCAAATGCGCCGAGCCAGCCGTAGTGCGTGGTGTGACTATCCGCGCCAAGGATCAATTGTCCCGGCAACACCAGCGCTTCTTCACTCAACACTTGATGGCAGATGCCGCGTCCCACCTCGAAAAAATTCTTGACGCCCTGCTCCGCCACAAAGGCGCGCGTTTCGGCATGATTCTGCGCATGCTTGGGCGTGGGCGGCGGCACTGCATGATCGAGGGTCACGCACATCCGATCGGGGATGGCAACTTTCTCCAATCCGATCGCGCGGAAGATGCGCGCAATGGGCGCGGTGTTATCATGCGACAACGCCACATCGGGTTTGGCATCGACCACTTGTCCGGCCACGACAAACGGCAAATTCGCCGCGCGCGCCAGGGCCTTCTCGGCAAAGGTATAGCCCATCACGCCGCCTCCGTCGTGCGTTTGAGCTGAATGCCATTCGCCATGGTCGGTTTCGCGCCATTGGATGAATCCAACCGTTGCACGATCGGCGGCGCAGCCTGCGGCAGATTCAGCCGCGCCAGGCCGAACTCTTTTTCGGCAATATCGATCAACACCTGTTCCGGCGAAATATCCGGCGCGAGTTTGTACACACGCTCCTTAAACACCACCGCGATTTCTTTGGCCGTCGCTTCGTCGATCTCAAAATAGCGAATCTCTTTAAGGAAGTAGTGAATGATATTCCAGCCCGACAACGGCCCCAACAAAATTTCAGTTTCACTCACGCCAAACAGATCGAGCGGATGCGCTTCATACACCGAGGCATCATTCAACACGGCATTCTGATGCACGCCCGCCGTGTGGGTGCGATTCGTCAGGCTGACCGGCTCGCGCGGCGGCACCAGCATCCTGAGCTTGTCGGCCGCCAGCACGTTGATGGGATACGATCCGCGCAGATGATAGCCTTCCAGCTTGTCGAACTCGCGATCGATGTAGAGGTTGAACAGCAGCGCCGTCATGCTCGTAATCCCCGATCGTTCCGCAATGCCCAACAGCGTCGTGTTGATGTAGCGCATGTCATTCTTCACGGCTTCCAGCGAATTGATCAGCGAAAAGCCGCGATCGTCGTGGAAGTGGCCTTCCAGCTCGACCTGCGGATAGCGCTCGCGCAGCACGCGCACGCGCCGCGCCACGCTAGGCGGTGTGGCGATGCCCACCGTGTCGGGCGTGCCAAACCGATCGACATACGGCGCGACCGCGTCATAGACGTGGAACAGTTCATCCTCGCGCGTGCGGAAAGCATCCTCGCCGCTGAAGCGCAAAATCAAATGGGGATAGTTGCGCCGCACTTCCTCAAACAACGTGGCCGCTTTCTTGACGATCGTGTCGAGGTCGTTGCCGTGATTGTAGGCGCGCGACTCGGGCGATGTGCCAATGTAGAAATTCAGCCCGTCGGCGCCCCCATCAATCGCGCTTTCCACGTCGCGCGGATGGCAGCGCACGTGCGCCAGCAGAAACGTATAACCCTTCTGCGTGATCAAACTATCGCGCACGGCGCGCAATGCTTTCCAGTCGTCGCGCTCCTGCGGGCTGACCAGCGGCGCGAATAGCTCGATAAATTTGACGCCATAGATGATCAGCGCGCGGGTGATCTCTTCCTTGTCCGCGCGCGTGAAAAAATACTTGTGGTGATCGTGCAGCAGCGACGTCTGCTGTCCGTCGCGCAGCGTCGTGTCGATGATCTCCAAAGCACGCGGTTGATATTGGTTGAAACGGGGAGGTTCGTTCATGGTTGATTGTAGATTTCTGATTGATGATTAAGAAGCCGATTGTTGTATTTCAATCAGCATTCAACACTCAACAATCATCACTTGATTTCCTGGCTCAACACGCTCGCTACCGCTTCAACGACTCTGGCTAAATCAGATTGCTCAACAACCAGCGGCGGCAGGAAGCGCAGCGTCGTCAGGCCGGCGGGCAGTGCCAGTACGCCATGCTTCATCAACTCTTGAAGATACGGCGTCACCTTCTGCTTGAGCTCGATGCCCACCATCAGGCCGAGGCCGCGCACTTCACGGATCAACGGCGATTCGATCTGCTTCAGCTGCCCCATGAACCACGCGCCCAATTCCGCGGCGCGATCGGCTAGCTGGTTACGCTCGATGAAATCGATCGCCGCGAGGGACGCCGCGCAGCCCAACGGGTTGCCACCGAACGTCGAGCCGTGCACCTGCGACGGCATGGCGCCTAACCGCGTGCCGATCAACGTCGCGCCCATCGGGAAGCCACCGGCCATCGATTTAGCGAGGCACAGGAGATCGGGTTCAAGCCCGTAGTGCTGGAACGCGAACATCTTGCCCGTGCGCCCGAAGCCGGTCTGCACTTCATCGAGAATCAACAGCGCGCCGCGATCACGGCAAATCTCTTGCGCCTTCGTCAAGAACTCGGCGGTGCCCGGCCGCACGCCGCCTTCACCCTGTACCACTTCCAGCAAGACCGCCGCCGTCTTGTGATCGACCGCTTCGTCTAACGAAGCAACATCGTTGTATGAGATGTGACTGAAATCCGGCACCAATGGCTCGAACGGTTCGCGGTATTTCTTCTCCCACGTGGCCGACAACGCCCCGAAGGTGCGCCCGTGAAAACCGCGCATCGCCGCGACGATGCCGGTGCGCTTCGTCGCCAATCGAGCGAATTTGATCGCCGCCTCTACCGCCTCCGTGCCGGAGTTGCACAGGAACACGCGCGGCATTCCTGCGATCGAGGTGAGTTTCTGTTCCAATTCGGCGCGTCGATCGTTGTAGAACATTTCGGGACAGGTGATCAGCGTCTGCGCTTGTTTGGCAATCGCCTCGGCGACCGCCGGATTCGCATGTCCGATGTTCACTGAACCCTGTCCCCCCACGCAATCGACGTATTCGTTTTCATCGCTGTCCCACACCCGCGCGCCTTTGCCACGCACCAACGCGATGGGGCGCTTGGTATAGACACCGGAAGTGAATTGAGATTCAAGTTCTTGTATAGTCATTATCAATCTTCACCGAGAGATTAGTCCACGAATTCACGCGAATCGACACTAATTCCATTTCATCCGCGAAGATTCGTGCTGATTCGTGGATCACGCTTCAAGAGATCACGGTGCCCTTGCCTGCCAGCGCCCCTTGAATCGGCGCGTCGATCCGCCCATCGGCAAACACGACTTTGCCCACGCCCAGTTGCAGCGCCTCGCTTGCGCCAAGCACCTTCTTCTTCATGCGTCCTTCTGCAAAATCGAGCGATTGTTCCACCTTGGCCTTGTCGATGTGCGCAATCACCGTCGATTCGTCGGGGAAATTGCGCATCAAGCCCGGCACGTTCGAAAGAATGATCAGCTGTTCGGCCTGCACCGCGCCCGCCACCATCGCCGCGGCGCGATCGGCATCGACATTCACTGCGTCGCTCTCGTGCGAGATCGCCAGTGGTGCGATCACGGGCACGTATCCGGCATCGAGCAGCAGGCACAACAACTCACGATTCACCGTTTCGATCTTGCCCGTGAAGTCATCGCGCAGGATGCGCTGCTTGCCGTTCTCGACAATGCGGATCGCGTCCTTGCGCTTCGCCACCATCAAGCGGCCATCCACACCCGATAGACCGAATGCATTCACGCCCGCCTTCTGCAACTTCTCGACCAGAATCGTGTTGATCTTGCCCGAAGTAACCATCGCGAAGATCTCCAGCGTTTCTCGATCGGTGTAGCGGCTCGTGAAGCCCGATACCGCCGTGACAAAGCGCGGCGGATGACCGAGCTGCTCTGAAATCGCGTTCGTCTCGCCCGACCCGCCGTGCACCACGATTAACTTCTGGCCCGCCTTCACCTGCGCCGCCACATCCGCGATCACCGCGTCGATGTTAACGCCGTTTGTCCCACCAATTTTGATGACAATCATTCGTTACGCTCTTTCGATTGTTGATTTCACTCATCACTCTTCACTATGCAATCAGCATTCCCACGGGGACGCTTCGCAGTCAGCACTCAACACTCAGCAATCAAATCGGGTGTAACCCCGGAAACTCCAGCCCCGCCGTTTCCTCAAACCCGCACATGATATTCATCGCCTGCACCGCGCTGCCCGAAGCGCCCTTCATCAAATTATCGATCGCCGCCAGCGAGACCACGTGCCCCGTTTCTGGATCGAGATCGAACCCCACATCCGCATAATTCGAGCCGCTGAGAATCTTCGGATCGGGTACGCGATGGATGCCGGTTTTGTCCTTCACGATGCGAACAAACGGTTCGTTGTTGTAGGTCGCCCGAAATGCTTTCCACAAATCTTTCTCGCCCGTGCCCGGCTTGACGAACACGTGCGCCGCACCCAGCACGCCGCGCACCAGATCGACCGCTGTCATACTGAGATGCACATCCTGCAAGCCCAACTCTTGAATCACCTCGGCGGTGTGGCGATGTCCGGTCGGGGCATAGGCTCGCACCGAATGGCTCTTCTCAGGATGATGCGATCCGGCATTGACACTCGCGCCGCCTTCGGATGATCCCGTTTTGATATCCACCACGATCGGCTTGGCAAGATCGATCAGGTTCGCCTTCACCAGCGGCAGCAGCGCCAGATTCGACACCGTCGCATTGCACCCCACGCCGCTGATGTAGTTCGCCGTCTTCATCGCTTCGCGATGTAACTCCGGCAAGCCGTACACAAACTGGCCCAGATACTGCGGAGCCTTGTGATCCTCGCCGTACCACTTTTTGTACAACGCGGTATCTTTCAATCGAAAGTCCGCCGATAAGTCCACAATCTTAGGCGCGAGGCTCATGTACTGATCGATGCGCTTCTGGGCTTCACCATGCGGCAGCGCGAGGAACAGCACATCGCACGGCTCCAGCGTATCGCGCGACGTGAATTGCAGCTGCGTGCGTTTGCGCAGATTGGGATGCTGATGATAAACGTACTCTCCTGCGTGACTCTCCGACGTGACCTGCGCGATCTCAACCTGCGGATGAAACAATAGCAAACGCAGCAGCTCGCCGCCGGTGTAGCCCGATGCTCCTACAATCGAAACCTTCATGCGGCCTCCGTCAGCAAGCGTCCATTGTCGTTCGCCGAGAATTGAGGCAAGATCGGCAGCAGATGTGGATCGATGTGCTTGCGCGCCACGCCGATCGTGTAATCGACAATCATGCCCGGAATATCCACGCCCGTCGTCGGCACGGTCGTATGAAACTCCATTGTGTGATTGACTTCGTTTACCAGATAACCGCGTTCTTGATCTTCCAGAATGTCGATCGCGAGCACGCCACCCCCGACCGCCTTGGCGGCCTCGATGCAGATCGCATTCAACGCTGGGGTCACGGGGCACTGCGAGCCTTGCCCGCCGCGGGCCGTATTCGTAATCCAGTGCGGCGAAGAACGATAGATCGCGCAGACGGTCTCCCCACCCACCACAAACGCGCGAATATCGCGGCCCGGTTTGGTGATGAACTCTTGAATGTAAAAGATCGAATGTTGATAGGAACCGAGCGTATCTTTGTGCTCCAGAATCGCTTCGGCCGCTTCCCGATCGTTGATCTTCGACAACAGGCGGCCCCACGATCCCACCACCGGTTTCAGCACCACCGGATAGCCCATCTCTTCGATCGCCGCGATCGCCGCTTCGGGCGTAAAGGCCACCTTCACGCGCGGCTGCGGCACGCCCGCTTTTTGCAGCGCCAGCGTCGTCGTGAGTTTATCGCCGCACACGGCCGCCACGTGCGACATATTCACCGTCGGCACGCCCCACGCATTGAGGATCTGTGTGGCATACAGGCCGCGCGCAAATGAAATGCTGCGCTCCAGCACCGCATCGTAGTGCTGCCACTTCTCCACTTGCGTGCAATCGAAGATCGCCTCGCGGTCGTCGATGCGATCGTAATCGACGCCGCGTTTGTCCAGCGCCTCAAAAATCCACTTCTCTTCCACGCGCACGCGTGAAATCAACACACCAAGTTTCATGCTTCCTCCTGAGTGCTCCCCTCTCCCTATAGGGAGAGGCCGCAGGTGCCGGTGCTGTTCCGGCAGTGTCGGGGGTGAGGGCTACTCCCCCCAGTCTTCTTCTTCCATCGGCGCCAGTTCCAACTTCAACGGCTCCACGGACACCACCTCCAGATCGACGCCGCAATCCGGGCACTGCACGATTTCACCCTGCACCACTTCCTTCAAATTCAACGTCGCCTCGCATTCGGGGCAAGTAACATTTCCAGACATGATGATGCTCCTTTCGGAATAATGGTTGTTTGAATCGATTCACGGCTGCACTTGATGAAACGTGTTGCGTATTGCGTGAACCGACCGTCTTTCTACGCACTACGCACTACGTATTACGTTTTTCGCTTCTTCCAACTGCTGCTTGACCGCTGCGCGTCCCGTCCCGCCGATCACGTTTCTTCGCTCGATCGACGCGGCGAAGTCGAACACGCTCGACACATCCTCTTCGATCAACGGGCTGATGGCCTTCCACTCGTAAAACGGCAGCCGATCGAGGCTCACTCCCAACTCGATCGCTTTTCTCACAGCCTGACCGGCCAACCCGTGTGCTTCGCGGAAGGGCACGCCGCGCTTCACCAGATAATCGGCTAGATCGGTCGCCAGCATCGCCGCATCCAGCGCCGCCGCCATCCGATCGCCGCGCACCGTCAACGTGTTGATCGCGCCCGCCATCACCGGCAGCATGCGCCGCAGTGTATCGGCCGCGTCAAACACGACCGGCTTGTCTTCCTGCAAGTCTTTGTCGTAAGCCGAGGGCAGCGCTTTAAGGGTCGCCAGCAAACCGGTCAAGTGTCCGATCAACGTCCCGGCTTTGCCGCGCGTCAGTTCGAGCGGATCGGGATTCTTCTTCTGCGGCATCAGGCTCGATCCGGTGGAGAAGGCATCCGCCAATTCGATGAAACCGAACTCCCTCGTCGAGTAGAGGATCAGGGCTTCCGACAATTTCGATAGATGAACTCCAATCAATGCCGCCACAAACAAAAACTCGGCGGCGAAGTCTCGATCGGAAACCGCATCGAGACTATTCGGCGTGGCGCTGTTGAACCCAAGCTCGTGCGCCAGAGCCTCACGATCGATCGGGAACGCCGTGCCCGCTAAAGCGCCGGCGCCCAACGGACTAACCGCCGTCCGATCACGCAACTGTCTCAACCGCTGGCGATCGCGCTGCAGCGGCCAGAAGTGCGACAGCCACCAGTGGCTCAGCAAGATCGGCTGTGCGCGTTGGAAATGCGTGTAACCGGGCAGCATCACGCTCCACTCCAGATCCAACTCGGCGCGCTTGATCAACGCTGCTTGCAAGCCTTGCGCCGCGGCATCGACCTGCTCGAGGGTGTCCATCAGCCACAACCGGAAATCCGTGGCGACCTGATCGTTGCGACTGCGCCCGGTGCGCAGCTTGCCCGCCACCGCGCCGACGAGCTCGCCCAGCCGCCGTTCCACCAACGAGTGAATGTCTTCCTCACCCGTGTTAAAGTCGAGCTGACCGCTTTCGATCTCGTCCTGGATCGTGTTTAGTCCCGCGACAAGTTGTTCCGCTTCTAGCGCGGTGATGACATTCGCGCGCGCCAGAGCCAGCGCCCACGCGATCGAACCGCGCACATCCACCGCCGCTAAGCGCCAATCGAACGGCAGCGAATTGTTGAACTCCGCCGCGAGTTGATTTTGATTCTCGGTAAAACGCCCGCCCCACAATGTCATTTTTGATTTCCGATTTTGGATTTTAGATTTGCGTCCTGCTCCCCTCTCCTGATTCGACGCTTTCCCGAATCAGGAGAGGGGTTGGGGGTGAGGTTAGTCTCGTTTGAACACCGAATAATCCGGCTCGGCATAGCGGCTTTGCCCGCTGCCGGCCACATCCATCATCGCGCGCACTTTCGCGGGCAGACTGAACAACTTGATGAAGCCCGCCGCGTCCTTTTGATCGTACACGTCTTCCTGACCGAATGTGGCGAAGTCTTCGCGGTACAAACTGAATGGACTCTTCCGCCCGGCCGAGATCACGTTACCCTTGTACAGCTTCAGCTTTACACTGCCCGTTACATTTTGCTGCGTCTTATCGAAGAACACTTCCAGCGCCTCGCGCAGCGGCGTAAACCACTGCCCGTTGTAAACCAATTCGGCGTAGCGCTGCGCGGCCACATCCTTGTAGTGCAGCATGTCCCGATCGAGCGTGATGGATTCCAGTTCGCGATGCGCGGCCAGCAGAATCGTGCCGCCGGGGGTTTCGTACACGCCGTGTGACTTCATCCCGACGAGGCGGTTCTCCACCAGATCGACACGGCCGATGCCGTGCTTCCCGCCGATGATATTCAGCGTTTCGATGATGGCCGCCGAGCCGTATTCCTGCCCGTCGATGGCCACCGGCACCCCGCGCACAAAATCGATCACCACGAACTGCGCTTCATTCGGCGCATTCTCCGGCGAGACGCTGAGTTGATACATGCTCTCTTCGGGTTCCATCCACGGATCTTCCAGCAAGCCGCCTTCGTGCGACAAGTGCCACAGGTTGCGGTCGCGGCTGTAGATCGATTTCTCGGTCACGGTGACGGGCACGTTGTGCGCGCGTGCATATTCCAGCGCATCCTGGCGCGAGCGGATGCTCCACTCGCGCCACGGCACAATCGCCTTCAAGCGTGGATCGAGCGCGGTATACGTGAATTCAAAGCGCACCTGATCGTTGCCCTTGCCGGTGCAGCCATGCGCGACGGCGTCGGCGCCTTCTTCCTGCGCGATCTTCACTTGATATTTAGCGATGAGAGGACGGGCCACCGAGGTGCCCAATAAGTACTTACGCTCGTACACCGCGCTCGAACGCAACAGCGGGAATAAATAATCTTTGGCAAATTCATCGCGCAGATCTTTGATGATGCACTTGCTCGCACCGCTCGCCTTGGCTTTGTCCGGCAAGCCCGATAGTTCTTCGCCCTGCCCGATGTCGGCGCAAAAGCAAATGACTTCACAGTTGTAGTTTTCGCGCAGCCACGGCACAATCACCGACGTATCNNAAAAGCCCGCCGGGGTTCCGGCGGGCTTTCGTATACGTGCGCGTCACTCCAGCTGATGTGCGCAACCTAAACGTTAAGCGTCCGACCTTCCCCCTGGGATGGACGGTGTCGGCTTGGAACGGGAGGCGGACATTAGGCTGAATGACATGTTGGTCTTATCCTTAGAACGGTTGTAACTTTATCATGCAGCCTCAGTAACGTCAACCGGCAATCTGCATGAGTTTCGCAGAAGTGATTTAGTGAATCTATACAAACCCGTCATCTTTATTTTCAGGTGCTTTTTCCACAATCCATAGGCACAAATCATTGACAACGGCTAACCACGCGGGTACACTCTCGTACAATCGGCAAGTTAAGGGATGATCCATTCAACATGTTACACTCGTTCGCCAGTGAAGATCAATCCAATAGCTACGTCCAACGCGCCTTGATGATTCTGCGTGATGCCGGGGCCGAGATCAGCCGTCTGGGTCCGGAGACATCGCTGCGGGAAGCCTTGCAGCTCATCGCCTCCACTGCGCTGCAACTCATCGACACGCAGCCCTTGGATAACGCCAACACCGTCATCTACACGTGCGACCCCTTAACCGGCGCGTTTGAGTTGTCTTCGCGTGTCTCAGCCGGTGAAGGCGAGCAACCGCTGATCGACGACACGCCTCGCTCCGCTGGCGTGGGCGCTACGGCGTTGGCGCGTCGCTCGCGTGTGCTCTCTTATGAAGAACCTGATATTGCCTTTCATCCGCTGAAGTATGGGGCCGGTATTCGCACAGCCGCCTGTTATCCGCTGTTGGTCTCCGGTCAAGCGATCGGGGCGTTGTACTTCGGC
Organism: Anaerolineae bacterium; assembly: GCA_003154115.1. Taxonomy (GTDB): domain Bacteria; phylum Chloroflexota; class Anaerolineae; order Fen-1058; family Fen-1058; genus Fen-1058. Next base: position 18,788 of record PMCF01000082.1, on the reverse strand, counting down.
CTCTATTCCGATCGGCGCTTCACGCCCCACGAGCTGCTCATCTGCGATACGTTCGTGCAGCTGGCGGCCGTCGCCATTTACAACACGCGCCAATATCAGGGCATCAACCGCGCCCTGCAGCGCAAGATCGACGAACTGGAGCGCCTGCAAGATGCCAGCCAGTTGATTAGCTCGCGCTTGCATCTGGACGATACGCTGCAACAAATTCTCAACACCGCGCTCGAACTCATCCAGGCCGATTACGGATCGTTCCGGCTGCTCGATAAACAGATCAACTTGCTGCACAAAAGCGTCACCATCGGCGGCACCGAAGAAGATCAAGAGATCGATCTGCCTATCGGCGAACGCAGCGGCGTCATGGGCTGGGCCGCGCTGCATCGTCAACCCATTCGCATCGACGATCTGCGTGAACCGCCGTGGTCAGAAATCTATCGGCCCTTTCACGCCGAGCACGAAATGCGCTCCGAATTGGCGGTGCCGCTGCTCGGCCCGGGCGGCGGACTGGAAGGCGTCCTCAACGTCGAAAGCCCGCGCGTCGCCGCGTTCACCGCCGACGATCAACGCATGTTGGAAGCGCTGGCCACGCAGGCCGTCATCGCGATTCAAGAAGCCAAGCTGCTCAGCGCCATCGAAGAAGTGACGGCGCAGCTGGTGGGTCACACACCCGATGAAGTCTTCGCGTTGTTGATCGCGCGCGCCTGCGATCTGCTCAATACGCCGCACGCGGCCATCTGGGAACTTGATCCGCGCGATCCCCAGCAGCTGGCCGTGCGGGTGGCGACGAACGCTTTTCCACAACCCTATCTCGTGCCGGTGTATGGCAGCCTGATCGGCTCCGTCATGTTGACGCGCGAACCCGCGAAATCGCTCGACCTCATTGCCGATCCGCGCGTGCAGCGTCCCGAGTTGGTGCACCAGTTGGGTCTCACTTCCGCTTTGATCGCGCCGTTGATCGATCGGTATGGCCAGGCCCGCGGCGCGTTCGGCGTGTACAACACCACGTCGCGTGAATTCTCAGACTGGGACACGCGCTTGCTGGCCTGTCTCGCCAATCACGCCGCGGTGGCCATTCAACAGGCGCAAGCCCTGGAACAATTGAAAGCAGCGCGTACGCGCCAGGTGTTGGCCGAAACCTTCGCCGTGTTCGGCGACATCTCCGCGAACCTGCTGCATCGCGTGAACAATCTCATCGGCGTCATTCCGGTACGTGTGCAAGGCATCACCGACAAACGCCCTTTACTCAACGACGATGCCTATGTCGCCAACGCGCTGCATGAGATCGAAGATAGCGCCCGCGCTGCCATGGAAGCCGCGCGCGAAACGATGGCTTATCTGCGGCCTGTGCGTGAGCAGCCCACCTCGATCGAGAAGTGCTACCTCACGGCCTTGAAGCGTATCAAACTGCCGCCACACATCACGGTGTCGGCGTGCGACCTGACGCAGCTGCCGCCGGTGCTGGCGAGTGAAGAGCAATTACGCTTGGTCTTTTTCAATCTCATCGACAACGCCATTGACGCGCTGGGCGATCAGCCTGGCCACATCGAAGTCGGCGGACGCGTGATCGATGATCCCATCGATCAGACGCAGCGTTGGCTGGAGATCGCCGTCAGCGATGACGGCCCGGGTGTCGATGCGGCGCTGCTCGATAAGGTGTTTGAGCCGGCGTTTTCGACCAAAGCCTCCGCGAAAAAATTAGGCTTCGGCCTATGGTGGACCCGATCGTTGATTCAGCGCTTTGGCGGCCGCATCTCGATCGAGAACAACGCCGATCGCGGCTGCACGTTCATCATTCATCTGCCGCCGCTGGAGACCCCACCATGACCACCACCCCAATTCAATCGCTGCGCGCCTTGATCGTCGACGACGATCCGCGCTGGCGCGCGATCATCGCCGAAGTACTGAGCGAACTCGGCTGGAGCATCACGGCGATGGCCGCGCCGCCCGCTGATATTACCGGTTACCAGTTGGCCGTGCTCGACATCGCGCTCGATCCGATCCTGGCGCGCAACCGCGAGGGGCTGGCGCTGATCCAACACGTCGCCGCGCAGGGCACCCCATGCGTTGTATTGTCCGGCCTGGAAGATGAAGACCTCGTCGCGCAGATCAAGCAGTTACCCAACGTGCTCGACTTCATTCCCAAGACCTCTTTCCGGCGCGACGGGTTCATCACGCTTGTGCGGCAGATCGGCGCGTCCGCCGTGGTCGAAGCGCCGCACCTCTTGATTGTCGAAGATGATGCGCGTTGGCGTGACATCTACGAAGAGGTACTCTCCGACGAAGGCTACGCACTGCACAGCGCCATCAGCTACGGCGAAGCGCGCGGCTGGCTGCAGCGCGAAGAGATCGCGCTGGCCATCGTCGATCTGCACCTCATCAGCTCAGCCGCCCCGCAGGACAACCGCGACGGGTTCTGGTTCTTGCGCGCGGCACATCAACGCGGTATTCCGACCATCGTGGTCAGCGCGCTGGGAGCGCCCGACGATGTCGATCGCGCTTACGAAGAATTCAATGCCTTCGCGTTTGTCGAAAAAGAGGGTTTCGATCGGGGTGAGTTCCGCCGCATGATTGCGGAAGCCATCCGCTCGCATCCGCGCAAAGCGCAGACCGCCGAAACCGCGTTCGATCAGAAACCCGCAGCCAATTCGACGTTGAGCGAGTTGACCGATCGGGAACGTGATGTGCTGGAACTGCTGGTGAAAGGCGATACCAATCGCCAGATTGCCGACTCGCTGGGGATTACGGCGAACACCGTCAAGAAGCACGTCGATCACATCTTGCAAAAATTGCAAGTCAGCACGCGCGCGGCCGCGGTGGCCGTGGCGATGCGCGCCGAAAGAAATTGAGGCGAGGCGTTCGCTTAGGCCACGTTGACTCACCCTACACAGCGCCCGCAGTTCATTCCCGCGACGGGCGCTCGGTTGCTAGAGTTCTTTCAGGAGAGTCTGACAATGCGATTTCAATCTCTTGCCCGGCTGATCGCCATCGGGTTGATCGTAGCCGCTGGTTTGATGCTGCTGTCGATGAGTCTCGGATCGCGCTTCGCGCAAGCCCAGGCCGCGGCCACCGCCACACCCCGATCGGCCTCCACCCCGATCGCGGGAGTCTCACTAACATACACCGTGAAAAGCGGCGACTCCTTCAATGCGATTGCGCGCCAACTCAACCTGACGCCTCAGCAGCTGCAAGCGCTTAACACCATTTCCGACACCAGCCTTATTCGCGTCGGCCAGGTGTTGATCGTTGCCGTCAACACCTCCACGCCGACGGCCATCTCCACCGAAACGCCCACGCCCCTACCAACTAAAACGTCGACAGTTAGGCCGACGGTTACACCAACTCGCAAACCGATCTCAACCGGTCAACCCACGACGGCACCTGCGCCCAAGTCGATCGCGCCGCCTGCACCGAAATCACCCGTTGGCATTCCCCTCGACGTGATCCTTGTCAGCGCAGTCATGTTCCTGGCCGTCATCGGCCTCATTATCGGCTTCCGCACTCAGCGCGACTAAGCGCCACCGAGGTCATGCGCCAGTCCAGGGGAGAACATGGCAAACTCCACACCCAACAACTCTACACGCGACGTGCCTCCCACACCGATCGCGCCCGGCCCCGATAAGCGCATGGATTTGTCCGACACCGTGCGTCTGCTGGGCGATCTCCTTGGACAAGTCGTGAGTGCTGAAGAATCACCGCCGTTGTTCGACACGGAAGAACGAATTCGCGTCTTAGCGAAAGCGCGTCGAACCGGTGACGTACTGGCCGGCGCGCGTCTCGCGACCGAAGTTGCGACGCTCATGCCGAATGCCGCGCGCGTGGTAGCTTCGGCCTTCACGGTGTACTTCGATCTGGTCAATGTCGCCGAGGAAGACTATCGGGTGCAGGCCCTGCGCCAGCGCCAACGCGATCAGTATCCGCGACCCATCAACGATTCGATCGCAGCCGCGCTCGAGCAGTTGAAGCAGCGCGGTGTCACAGACGAGCAACTCACCGCGGTGTTGAATCAACTCCACATCGAGTTGGTGTTGACGGCGCATCCGACCGAAGCGAAACGCCGCACCATTCTCTCGAAGTTGCAGCGCGTGGCGCAGAGCTTGCGCCAATTGGATTCCACTGATTTACTGCCGCGCGAACGCGCCGAAGTGTTGAAGTCGCTGCGCGCTGAAATCACGGCATTGTGGCTCACCGATCAAGCGCGCACGGCGCGGCCAGGCGTCACCGACGAAGTCCGCACCGGCCTGTATTTCATCGACGAAATTTTCTGGGACGTGCTGCCCCGCATCTATGCCGATCTCGACGAAGCGCTGGCGCAGCATTATCCGCGGTTGAGCAGTCCCACGCGCTGGCTCACACTCGCGTCATGGATCGGGGGCGATCGGGATGGCAACCCCAACGTCACGGCTGAAGTCACCGCCGAGACACTGCGCCTGCATCGCGGCCTTGCCATCGAGCAACATCGCCGGGCACTGCAAGAAGTGGCGCGTCGGTTCAGTTTAAGCGCGCGCCGCGTGCCGCCGCCGGTTGAGTTGCAAGCGTGGCTCAGGGCCCGCCATCCCTTGCCGGAGCACGTGGCGTTTCTTGAAAAGCGTTACGCGGACGAACCCTATCGTTTGACGTTGTCGCTGTTATCCGCCGATCTGGAATATGCGTCACACGAACAGATGACGGCGCGCTTGCTAGAAAGCACACCGCATACCGCGCGTATCCAACTTAACGATCTCACCGAGCCGATCGATCTCATCGCCTCCGTTGCGCCACACGCGCTGGTGGAATATCGCCTGCATGAAGTGCAACGGCAGTTGGAAATTTTCGGCCTGCACACCGCACGCCTGGATATTCGTGAAGATTCATCACGCTTAACCGCAACAGTCGCCGAACTTTTGCGCGCCCTCAACATCAACACGACATTCGAGCAAGGCGATGATCTTACCCGCGCGCGCACGATGGTGCATTGGCTGTCGGAGCCCACGCCGCAGCTCGCTGAAAATCCGGGCATCACGCCCGAAACAGCAGAGACGTGGGCCACGTTCCGCTTGATCGCGCGCGCGCAGCAAGTGTATGGCCGCGCGCTGCTCGGCCCCGTCATCATCTCGATGACGCATGGCGTCGCTGACGTGTTAACGGTGCTCCTGTTGGCCCGCTGGACGGGCTGCGCCGATGGGTTGCGTATCACGCCGTTGTTCGAAACGCTCGACGATCTGAGCAATGCGCCGCGCATTCTGGCCGAACTGTTTTCGCTGGATGTGTATCGCACGCAATTGGCGCGCTGCAACGGCGAGCAAACGGTGATGATCGGTTATTCGGACAGCAACAAAGACGGTGGTTATCTCGCCGCGAATTGGGCGTTGTATCACGCGCAGGAAAACATTGCGCAGGTATGCCGCGAGTACGGCATTAAGCTCACGTTGTTCCACGGACGCGGCGGCACGGTAGCCCGCGGCGGCGGCCCGGCCAATCGCGCCATTCGCGCACAACCGCCCGGCACGATCAATGGTCGCTTCCGCGTGACGGAGCAAGGTGAAACGATCGCGTCGAAGTACGCCAATCTCGATCTGGCCCATCGGCATCTGGAGCAGATCGTCAGCGCGGTGCTGTTGGCCTCCGCCCCGAACGATCAAGCGGCGGCGACTTCGCCCGCGTGGCGTGAAGCGCTGAATGGCTTAGCGCGCGAGGCGTGGCGCGCCTATCGATCGCTGGTGTACGACACACCGAGCTTTATCGATTACTGGCGCGCCGCCACGCCCATCGACGAGATCAGCCGCTTGCGGATCGGATCGCGCCCGACCACGCGGCGCGGCACAGCACTCCAGCTCGATCAAATCCGCGCGATTCCGTGGGTCTTCTCGTGGATGCAAAGCCGCTTCAACTTACCGGGGTGGTTCGGGCTGGGCGCCGCGTTGAGCGAACATCCGGCGGCGTTGAATCGCGAGATGTACGAGAACTGGCCGTTCTTCCGCGCGCTGCTCGACAATGCGGAGATGTCACTGTTGAAGGCCGATATGGGGATCGCCGCGTTGTACTCGCAACTGCTGCCCGATCAAAATTGCGCGCAGCAAATCTTCGATCGGATTCGCGCCGAGTACGATCGGGCGGTAGAGGCCGTGCTGTACGCGACGAATCACGCCAACCTCATGGACAGCGATCCGATCATCCAGCGATCGATCCAACTCCGCAATCCCTACGTCGATCCGTTGAACTACCTTCAGGTCGATATGCTGCGGCGCTTGCGCGCCCTGCCCGATCAAGAGTGCCGCGCAGCTGAAGCGCTGCGCGAAGTCATCGTGATGACGATTAATGGCATCGCTTCGGGGTTGAGGAACACGGGTTGATCGATCATTTATTGGCCTTTGGCAAATTCCGGAGTCGAGGCTTTAGCCGGAAAGGTGGCAGCCGCTCAAACCGGCTAAAGCCTCGACTCCAGTGGAAATATGAGCCTTGCTAGATTCCAGTCATTACCAGACGACATCTAAAAAATGATCGCTGGCTTGTGCAGGCTGCATGACTTGTCTACTATTTTAGTCGGCAATATAATCAAACCGGAACGGGTAAGGAATCGCCTCGTTCAAAAAATCACCTGAATGGGGGTTGTTGCACGACGGCGATTTTGATATAGTAATACGCGTGAGATGGAGTCGCACTGAGTGCGCCGCACAACGTGCAAACAAAAACATCTCATATGTAGTTGATTCCTCCGGGGTGTGGGTTTGGGCCAAGACGCCCTCGATGCAAAACATCGAGGGCGTCACCCATACTGCTGGGCGCGTCGCCCGTTTCTGAGCAAGGTGCACGAACAAACGAGGTGTCTGTTCAGGCACCTTCTTAAAGATGACGTAGCAAGACTTCACTGGCAAAACAAAAATCACCCATCTGGGGGTTGTTGCATCCAGCGTCTTTTGATATAGTGTCGCACGTGAGAAGCAAATAGCATCTCACCACAATTAGATCCCTCCGGGGTGTGGGTTTGGGCCAAGACGCCCTCGACGCCAAAACGTTGAGGGCGTCGCCCATACTGCTGGGCGCGTCGCCCGTCCCGGAAAGGAACAAGCAGCTTCCAACAATCAAATACCTTTGGGCCAGGACGCCCGCGACATGCACTTGTCGTGGGCGTTTATCGTTTTTAGTCGGACTGGTGGTAGAGCAATCAATTCATTGCATTTCAACAGGGAGGTTAGTGATGGCACAGCAAACAGGTGGTATGAAAAAGACTCTAGGGTTAACGGGCGTGACGGTGAATGCGATGGCGTTGATCGCGCCGGGCGCATTCTTGTGGTTGACGTTCCAATTACAGGCGGCGAACACGGATGCCAGCGGCGCCAGCACCGCGCCCGATATGTGGACGGGCATCGTCGCGGCGTTGATCGTCGCGTTTCTAACGGCGATTTCTTTCGCCGAACTGGCGCGCCGCTATCCCGACGCGGGCACGGGCAGCGCCTACTACTTCGCCGAAAAAGCGTTCCTTGATCGCAAAGAACCATCTCACCGCCGCTGGGCGCGCATTGCCAAGTTCATCACGGGCTGGGCGGCGCACCTGTTTTACTGGGTCTACCCCGGCGTGATGGTCGCCTTCATGGCCACGCTGTTAACGTACATCGCCGGCCAGTTCGGCATCACCATTCCGCCGTTGGGGCAAGTCGCGCTGGCACTGGTGTTTGCCGCATTGGTTGGCTTCATCGCCGTGCGCGGTATCAGCGGATCGACCACGGCCAGCATCGTGATCAACGTGATTCAAATCATCACGCTGGTGATCTTCAGCATTCTGGCGATCTTGTTCCGCGTACAGAATCCGGCCGCCGTGCCGGCCAGCGGTTGGGTCCAGTCGAACGCAGCCTCCATCGTGATTCCGCACAGCCTGACGAGCATGCTCTTCCAATCGACGATTGCGATCTTGATCCTCGTCGGTTTTGAATCGGCCACGGCGCTAGGCGCTGAAGCGAAGAATCCCAAGCGAGATGTTCCGCGCGGTGTATTGCTCTCTTTGGTCATTCAAGGCTTGTTCTGCTACCTGCTGGAATATTTCGCGGCGAACTACGCGCTGAGCAACACGCTGACTGCAGTAGCTGCCGATGGCTCAACGGTGACCGGCATGGCGGCCGCGGCGACTTCCAGCGCCCCGATCGGGGATATGGCAATCCAGTTGGGTAACGCTTTCCTGGGTGGTAATGGGTTCGCGTTCATGTTGATTCTGGCAGCCTCAGTAGCGATTGCCGTGTTGGGCACGACATTGGCCGCGATGAACACCGGCGTGCGCATTAGCTTTGCGATGGCGCAAGATCGTGAGATGCCCGACATTATGGGCCTGCTGCACGGCAAGTACGCGACTCCTTACTTCGGCGTCGTCGTCATGGTCATCGTCTCGGCCATCATCGGTGCCGTTGGGGTGTTGGGCGGGGTCACCACCTTGACTGGTATTACCCTCGCTTCGAACCTCGGCACGTTCGTGCTGTACGCATTGATCTGTGGATTGACGGTCGTGGCCTTTGCCGGAACCCACGGCTTCAGCCGCTTCAAGCACGTCATCATCCCGGTGTTGGGTGTGATCCTAAACGTGCTCTTAGTTGTGACCATCTTCGGCATGGGGATCGTAACCGGCGGCTCGACCGCGACCGCAACCTATCTCGCATTGATCATTTCGGCAGTCTGGTTGATTGTCAGCGGGGCGTACTTCGTCATCAGCAGCCGGCGCAGCGGCCGCGCAATCGTCCCATCCACCGCAGCCATGGTGCCCCAGAAGTAGAGACGACCAATCGAGAATGACCACTGCTCCTTCGCATGCTTCGCATGAAATCGAGTGCAGCGGCCTGAGTCACGTCGGTAGTGTGCGTGAAGATAATCAGGACGCGATCCGGCTGTCGGGCGAAACCCCGGCGGCCGATCGTCGTTTATTCGCGCTTGCCGATGGCATGGGCGGTTACTCACACGGCGGCATCGCCAGCCAGGTCGCGCTCGAAACGTTCTTCGAGACGTTCTACGGCGATACCGTGACGGCGGTGCCGCGTCGCTTGAGGCGCTGCGTCGACGCCGCCAATTTGAGCGTGTATCAAATGGCGCAACGACTGGGCGCCGTGCGGATGGGCACGACGCTCACCGCCGTCACCGTCGTGGGGCAGAACCTGCACGTGGCGCACGTCGGCGACAGCCGCGCGTATTTGATCCGCGATCAGCGCGCGCAGTGTATTACCAACGATCACACGCACGTCGGCGACATGGTGCGCATGAAAGTCATTCCACCTGACAAGGTCCGCACGCACACGCAGCGTTCGATTTTGACCAAAGGCTTAGGGCTGTCGTTGTTTGTTCAGCCCGACATCACGCAGGTGGCGCTGCAGGACGGCGATCGATTGGTGTTGTGCAGCGACGGGGTGTGGTCGGTCATCGAAGATCAGGAATTCGCGCTGCTCGCAGCAAGCGCGACAGACATGAACGACTTCAGTCAAAACCTCATCGATCTGGCCCTGGAACGGCAAAGCGACGATAACCTATCGGTGGTGGCAATCCACTTGCAGCAGCTCGGCCCCGCGGAAGCCCCGGCCGGGCAGCGACGCAGCTGGAATCTGTTGTCCCCTATTCGCAGGCGCGTATGGCCACTTTAACGAATATCGAACCATCCTCAGAACAAACCAGCTATGCTATAATCGATGGCATGCTGCAAATCGGCGATCAATTCGATCGGTTCCAAATCCGCGAGCACATGGCCCAGGGCGGCATGGCAGACATTTATCGCGCCTACGATCTGGTGAACCGGCGCGACATCGTGCTGAAAATCCCCGACCAGATGATGATTGGCGACCCGGCGCAGTACGAACGGTTTCAGCGCGAACTCGAAGTGCTGAACACGCTCAACCATCCGACCATCCTGCACGGCCTCGGTTCCGGGCAATACAATCGGATTCCCTATCTCACCACGGAATTGGTCAAAGGCAAATCGCTGCGTGATATCATTGCCGCCTCCGCGCCACTGCCACCCGATCAAGCTGTGCCGCTCATGCGGAAGATCGCGGAAGGCATGGCCTATTGTCACGACCAAGACGTCGTCCATCGCGATCTCAAGCCGGAGAATATCCTCGTGACCGATGAAGGCCAACCGATTATCATGGACTTTGGTCTGGCCTTGACCAAGGGCTCGCATCGCGTGACGTATGCCAATCTCAGCGCCACGGCCGGCACACCCGATTACATGGCCCCCGAACAAATCGAGGGCCAACGCGGCGATCCCCGCACCGATCTGTATGCGCTGGGCACGATATTCTACGAAATGCTGTCGGGCACGCTGCCCTTCAGCGCCGATAATAACTTCGCCGTGATGCAGCTGCATCTCAACGGTGTCGCGCCGCGGCTGGATCAGGTGCAGCCGGCGGTATCGTCCGAGCTGGCGGCGATCGTGGCGAAGTGCTTGCAGCGCGATCCTGCTGATCGCTATGCCGACATGCGCGCGTTTAGCGAAGCGCTCGATCATCCTGAAACCGCCGATCTCTCGCTACTCGATCAAGCAGCCGTTACTACGGTGGCTGACATTCCGTGGTATCGCTCACCCGCCGTGAAGGCTATTGCCACGGCTTTAGTGATCCTGGTCGTTCTCGTCGTCTTAGCCATCGTCCTGCAATCTACTCGCCCGCACTGAGTGACTCATGCCCAACATCAATCTCACCCCCGCCGATCTGTTAGCCCGTGTCGGACAGAATCAGATCAAATTCATCGACTTGCAATTCACCGATGTCGTCGGCGTCGTCAAAAATGTGACGATCCCTTCGTCGGAGTTAGCCGACGCACTGGAGAACGGCATCTGGTTTGATGGCTCTTCGATCGAAGGATTCGCGCGCATCGCCGAAAGTGACATGCATCTGCGCCCCGATGTTTCGACGTTCGCCATCGTGCCCTGGTTAAAGGGCGATGAGGCCACCGCCCGGCTGATCTGCAATGTCTTCACTCCCGATGGGCAACCGTTCCTCGGCGATCCGCGCGCCGTGTTGATCCGCACCATCGAGGCTGCGGCCGAAATGGGTTTCACGTTCAACACGGGGCCGGAACTTGAATTCTTCCTACTTAAGCCGGGAGCCAATGGCAGTTTGATGCCACCCGTGCCGCAGGACATGGCCAGTTATTTCGACGTGCCCACCGATGGCGCCAGCGGCCTGCGCCGCCAGATGGCTAACACGCTAGCCGCCTTTGGCATCGAAGTGGAAGCGATGCACCACGAAGTGGCCAATGGTCAGCATGAAATCGACTTCCGTTATTCCAATGCGCTGCGCACCGCGGATAATGCCGTGACTTTCCGGATAGCCATGAAGATGATCGCACAGCTGAACGGCCTGTATGCGACCTTTATGCCCAAGCCTATTCGCGGCATCGCGGGCAGCGGCATGCATGTGCATCAGAGTCTGGCCTATACAGCCACCGGCCAGAATGCCTTTGCCGATTCGGGCGATCCGCACGGCCTGTCAAAGATCGCCAAACAATTCGTGGCGGGGCAATTGGCGCACGCGCGCGGCATGTGTGCTGTATTAGCGCCGCTGGTTAACTCTTACAAGCGGTTGGTGGCAGGCTACGAAGCGCCGGTGTACATCAGCTGGGCGCGCATCAACCGATCGGCTTTGATTCGCGTGCCGCGCGCATCGGGTACCGACTCGACGCGGTTGGAGATTCGCTGCCCGGATCCCAGTTGCAATCCGTATCTGGCTATCGCCGTGATGCTGGCGGCCGGTCTGGATGGGATTCGCCGCGAACTGCCCGCGCCCGAGGCGACCGAAGAAGATCTCTATGCGCTTGACATCGAACGCCGCGCTCGGCTCGATGTGCTGCCGGGTTCGTTAGAAGATGCTTTGGATGAGCTGGAAAAAGACGAGGTGATTCGCGCGGCGTTGGGCGCACATATTTGCGATCGTTTCATCAGCGCCAAACGACTGGAGTGGGAAGACTTCCGGCTGGATGTGACGCCGTGGGAATTGAACAAGTATCTGTCGAATTTCTAGAGCGGTTTCCAGGTTGATTTACGATATCGCGTCGCACCGTCATTCCCGCACGTTTTAAGCGGGAATCCAGCAACCACGGCACGGCAAGCCCTTGCTGGTCAGTCTGGATGCCCGACAAAAGCATTCGGGCATGACAGAGTCGTAAACCAAAGTGGAATTCGCCATAGAGTCCTGATTCCTGGATCAATCATCGTTAGGCGATCACAGGAAAGTAGGCGCGTTTTCTCTATCCCGCTCCAAACACCTCAAGCATTTCGACGCGCGACTCCGGCGCAACGACACGCACATATTGCTCGATGTCGCGCACATGCGCCAGCACGACCTGCTCGCTAATACCGTCCGGTGCGTACACGGTGAACATCACGTTTTGAGTAATCGGCTGGATCTGAGTTCGTCGATCGGGACCATACAAAATGCTCGAGATGATACCAGTCCGATCGGCGATCAGCATATCGCCGGGCTTCAATGCCTGCGGCTGACCACGCAACACGGTATAGGTCTCGTCGCCTTGCGAGACATCCAACCGCACCGGCAATTGAAGCGCAGCGAGATCATGTCCGGCAGTCAGCAGCAGGTTCTTCACTTCAGCCATAAACATGGCCTCCACCAAAGCCGCCACACTGGGAATCGATTTGCCCTTGAACGCGATCGATTCCAGTTGCAGTTGAACATGGTAGGTTTTCTTGAAACGCTTGTAGTAAGCGGCGTAGGCTTGCAGCACCAGCAACTGATCAAGATCGCCGCGCGTTTGGCCGGCGAAGCGCGATCGCAACTGGTTCTTCAGGGATTCTTTCTCACGCTCCAAATCGGCGTGGTGCGCCGGATTGATCACGTCACGCATAACGAGCACTCCGACATGAGCTTGCGGAAAAGCAGACTTCCACCTCTCGGATACTTCAAACATCAAGATAATCCTCCTCGATCCAAATAAGAATCGACGTCATCATGTTCACTGCACTTCACAGTGTACCGGATAAAATCCAACGTTGCAGTCAAACGATCTGACCGGTCGGCATGCTGCCAGGTGATGGCCCATTCAATCAAAGGGGCCCACGACTGATCTAATTCTGCCCGCGCCCAACGCGCCGAGACCGGCTTCGAGGCGATCGTTCCATGGTGAAGGGTATACAGCGCGCGGCACATGGTGAGCACAGCATAAGCCTGATACTCGCCGTTGCGCAGCCAGCTCGGGTTGTCCAGCATCGATGTCCACCAGCCGCGCAGAACTCCGCGCACGCCTTGTCGAATCTCGTCGGGCTGAACGGGATCGATCATGGGTCGTATGGGCGGGCCTGCCACTGCAACGCCATGCTCGCGCAGGATGTAACGCTGAATGACCCAGTCGCTTTCGTGTCGAGCGAGAAAGAAGCGGCCTTCATTGAAGGATGGACATGGCGCCGCAGTCGAATCGTAGCGACGCAGGGCAGTCTGCGGGATGTAAGTGCCTTCCAGTCTTGCCGCCCACTTCAAGCCACTCGCCGCTAAGCGTGCGTGCCTATTCTCCAAGGCAGAGATCAGATCGTTTGGAAGTGAATCGGTCGTAACGACCACAAAATCGATGTCGCTCCGCAACGGATCGAAATCGCCGCTGGCGAGTGAGCCGTACAGGTACAGGCCGACGAAGTAGTCGCCCAGGACAGCCTGCGCGCTCGAGAGTAATTCGTCGAGCACGACATTGACCTCAGGATAAGGTGTGGACATCGTTATTAGAAACCTTCCGTTACCAGCCAATCTTTCGCCCTCTCCCAGTCATCAAAGAATTTGGATTTCTGCGGCCAGGAGACGTGTTTCACTCGCCGATACCAGAAGCGTTGAAAGTCCGACACGCCCAGAATCGCCATTTTGCGAATAGGGCGGTGCGGATGGCGCGCGTTGGTGTTGAAGAACGCGACGATCTCAGGCGTGAGCGCCGCATCGGTAAGAACGACCGCGATGAGTAACGAGTTCTCGACCTGCTGATCGATCACGACCTGCGCAGCGGCAATTTCGGCCAACAGCCGCGGGTGATCGGACCCCAAGCCTCCCAAGTCGCAACACCAGAGCGGCACTTCTTTATAAGTAACCCACTTCGCCTGCGTGGATGGCTTCATGAATGCGCCTTCAAGCGCTGGAGTTTAGGCCGCATTCGTTCGATTTCGTTGAGATGCACGAGGCAGTGGCGGCTGGCCGGCATGAGGAAAAGATTGGCGGCCGGATGCCCGCCCCAGTAATCGCGCAGCCACGACACCCGATCGATCACGGCCCCTTCTGCGCTTAAACGCTGCAATCGATCGGGCGTGGGCGGTTTCCACAAGATGACCGGATCGAGCCGCCGCACAAGCGATCGGGTGCGTTTGCCCACCGCCAGCCGATAGGCCAACAACGCTTTCAAGTTGATGTCTGCGCTTAGCTCGACGATCTCTTCATCGGACTGCTCATTTCCCACACTCACGCAGCTGATCTCCAGCCGACCGAGCCAGCCACCGCTGTGCAGGACCTGCGGTGAATCGGCCAGCAGCAGATTCATGGTGACATCCTCGATGCGCGCGATGTGCCAGATCTTCCATGCGGCTGAGTGCGGATTTTTAGGAGAACCATAGCGCAGCTGCTCAGGCGTTAACCCGCTCAGGACTTCATCTTGAAATGACCACACTCCCGCGCGCAATCTGGCCGAATGCGCCATGCCATGTTGGCTCAGAAAAATCGGCAGGGCCTTGGAGTAATCTTTGTCTTTCAACAATAAGCAACGCAAGGCGGCGTGGTTCTCATTCCACACGCGACGTGGATTGTTAGGCGGATCAGTCTTCATACTGATGCTCCTGTTACCGAGAATTAAGCTACGCGCAGCGATGCTCGACGCCGGGCTGCAATCATACCGCCGATAACACCACAGGCCAACACGCTCGGCGCTTGACTGAGGATCGAATGACTGTGCACTAAGCCCAAGACCTTGTCCAGCAGTACGACATCGATCAGCAGGCCACCGACAAATCCGATGTACAACGCCCCCAACAGAATGGACAAGATGAAGTTTTGCGGATGACGCTTCAAGCGCAAGCCGATCGCTCCACCAATCAAGACACCGCCGATCATGACGGCCATTCCCAGTCCGCCGGGGATGTCGCCCCAAACGATCGTGCGCGCGATCCAACCGAGATACAGTCCGAAAGTCGCGCATAAAAAGACGGTGCCATAGCGCCACAGATACGGCGTCGCGCCGATCAGCAATCCGATCAGCGCGCACACACCCGCGAGCAAAGCCCATCTGTCGCTATTAGGATCAAACAGTGACCAACCCCAGATCCAACCCCACACGTAACCAAGCAAAGCGCCGGTCAGGATGCTCAATAGCTTATTCCATAGGTTGTTTGTCATATACGTAATCCGTGAGAGATAGACTTACATTGGCTCAGCGAATTCCAGCAAATGTTCCGGTTGATCGAGATAGGCTTGCACTTGTGTGAAATAACGCCCGATGTGAACACCATCCATCAACGCGTGATGGACCTGCACCGACAACGGCAGCTTCAAGCCGCTGCCTTCTGCATAGAATTTACCCCAGGAGATGCGCGGCACCGAATCGACGGGGTGCATATGGATGGGATGCTGCAAGGCGGTGAACGACACCCACGGCAGGCTCGTCATGAAGAGGAGATCATCCTGACCGGGTTCGTCTTCCAGTCGCGGCTGCTGTATTTGCTCGATGATAGCAGCGGCCTGCGCGGCAAATGTGGCATAGTCTGCGACATAGGGAATGGTGCAAAAGGAGAACAGATCACTCTCGGTCATAATCGTCGAGGAGGGATGAACGACGTCATGCTCCACCACTTGCCCTGCGCGGATGCGATAGCGGAACTCCGGGATGGCATTTGCCGCTCTGGCGAAGAGATACACCAACGTGATGTTTAGCGAGAGAGACCGCTGCTTGACGAAGGCATGGAACGCTGCGATCTCGACCGGCGCACACAGATTGATGTGCGGGTAATCAAAGGCGTTATAGATTTCAAAGTGCTTGCGACGCGGCCATGACTGCACATCGATGAGGCGCATACATTCATCCCTCCTGATCACCTGTCGCATAACGCCCGCAACGCCTCAAGCATGAGAGGCGATCAGCAGAGCGTCCTTAACTACGCCGGGCGTCTTACCCGCTTAGGCGCGCTGAGCTGTGAGTCGGGCAAGACAGGCTTGATATTGAGGGAGTTCGTTGTGTGCAATCGCGGCGATGTGAAACGCCCCCGCGGTCTGCGTCATGGTATAGATCGCCTCAAAGTCATACAGGCGCTCGCCGGCGGCAGTATGCAGCGCCCAATGAATCTGGGCTGTAACTAGACGCGGCGAGATCTCGATCAATGCCAAAGCGAGGACGCGCGCGGAACCAACCCCGATGGCTCGATACATGCCGAGCAGCTGCTCGACCCTGCCGATCCATTCCTGACGATTGGTAATAGGAACGAGAACGATCTCGCCCGTGTCGCTGGCGACCAGGCCGGGATAAGCGAAGTGATCGGCAATGGCGGCTGCGTCCTGGCGCTCGAACGCAGTGCGATACGAATCAAAGAAGGCGTTGACACTCGTCTGGAGATCGGTAGCGGGCATGGTGATTGCTCCTGGCGGTGAATGTATGGATCGACCGGGTCATTTCAGTGATAAATCTTCTCGTGCTTTTCCAACATGCCGATAAACTGCTCGATGCGGCGAGCGCGTGTCTCGGCTTTTTTGGCCGTCTGCAAGCGGAAGAGCATGGCGTAGCGATTAGTGCTGTCCAGTGTGACAAAGAAGGCTCTGGCTTTCGGATTCTGATCCAGGGCGGCCTGAAAATCGTCGGGCACCGTGACCATGCGCTGTGAATCATAGGCAGCCTCCCACTGGCCCACTTGCCTGGCCTGCTCGATCGCGGCGAACCCGGCGGGTTTCATCCGACCGCTCTTGATCAGTTTCTCGGCCTTGGCGCGATTGATCTTCGACCAGATGCTGCGCGGCCCGCGCGGTGTGAACTTTTGCAACCACGACGATTCATCCCGGCTCTTCTTCTGCCCGTCGATCCAGCCGTAACACAAGGCCACTTCCAACGCTTCGGCGTAGGATACCGACTTGAGATCGCCTGTGTTTTTGGCAATTTGCATCCACACCCCGGACGATTTAGCGTGGTTTTTGTCCAACCACCTCGTCCAGTCTTCGGAAGACCTGAACAGCTTCATGGGGATGTCGTTAGGAGTCGTTCGGGGAGCAGTCACGTGAGATTCCTTTCGCAGCGAGCGTTGCGGACACCCCTATTGTACCCGTGTCGCGCTGAAATGGCGCACACAAGACCTGTCCGGTGAGCCGCCCGATTCTTGAACTTCGACGGAGTTTTGGCTCACCGGACAGGTCTCGGATGAATCCCCTCAACGGATGGTTGCGCCCAACGGATTCACGGATGATCCCTCGCGCGACGATCGCGCATCCGTTAATCCGTTACCTATCCGCTGAAGACTTTATCCGTTGATGCCGATGGCTACATCCCAACGCACACGGGAGAGCGAAAGTGCTCTCCCGTGAAATAGATAGTGCTGCGGTAGTTCAAGACCGCGTTTCTTCTTCCTCAAGCATGCGCGCATAATGCTCCAGCCCGACTTCAGCAAGTTGACGATCTTCTTGCGCGAATTCGGCGTACATAGACTGTAGCGCCGCTGAATCATTCAAGAGCGTGTCTTTGGAATCAGAGTTATTCATAGCCGGTTATAATCCAGCGGTTCGGCTTTCCCAGCGGCAATTGCTGTTTGGCAGTTCGGGCCGCCGCGACGAGTTGCGACTGGGTCTGCTGAAACGCCGCATCCCACATGTCCTCGTCTTGCATCGTAGCGATGTATTCCCGCATATGCTCAACGATGAGATTCTGCGTGTTTTCCGGCAGCGTTTCCATCATTTTGACGACGGTGGTAACGGCAGCGGATCCCATGAGACACCTCCCACTGTACGATTCCTATGATCACTGTACCACGAAGGTTTTAGACTCGCAACTGGTTGACCCTGCGGCTGGCGCAAACAAGACCTGTCAGGTGAGCCACCCGACCTATGAACTTCGACGGAGTGTTGGCTCACCTGACAGATCCCCACAAACGAATAACAGGTGACGATCACTTGAAAGCGTGCATCCATTGTTAAATGGCAAGCCGTTTTTCAAGACGCTGGCGGAATTGGAAGGTGCGATTCGAGCATGATAGTAGAAGTGGTATGAAGGGAGTCGAAGATAATAGGCAATGGCGATTCACTTCAGCCGACGAAGACTATCTCAAGATCGACTCCAGGATTGAAATCATTTTTGGACACCAGATTCAGATTTGTCCTGTAATACCGATTGATTCATTTCAGGAATCTATTACAACCCGATCCAAAGTATTCCACAAACTCCAGACCGCAACCACATTGACTGCAAATACCATTAATAAACATATGCTCCTCAAGTGCGAAGCGCTTTCTGTCTGTTAATACATCGACGATTGCTTTAGGTAAATTGCGGCGCTTTGATATGATTTGACGGAATTTCGGCTTCTCATATGTAGCATATCTAATGAGGATGTTTTCTGGACAATTAACATTCTCCAGAACAACGATCTTTATTTCATCATTTGGATCATCGGCTAATTTTTCTAAAATTTCGCTAGGCAAATCAGGTTTCGCCGCAATTCCTCTTCTTACTTCACTACTTTTATCATGTGATAGCCCTTCTAGAACTTCCCTGGGTAAATTAGGGTGTGCAGCAATTGCTCTTCTGACATCACTGCTTTCATCACGCGACAGTCTAGCCAGAACTTCCTTGGGCAAATCAGAGTTCGCGGCAATTGCCTTTCTAACATCACTACT